>NZ_JBSFTV010000008.1:158418-222450 GCF_053591455.1 Streptomyces sp. NPDC003016 | reverse complement strand
CTAGGAGAGCCGCCCGGCGGCCCGCAGCCGCCCACGGCGCGCACCGCCGTACCAGGGCAGGCGGCCAAGAAGACGCCCGCCCGAAGGGCGGTCCTCATTGCACTGCGTAGCCGGACCGGCCGCGCCGATCGATGCTAGGTCTAGCGACAGGGGGTGCTAGGTCTAGCATCGACGCTAGCGACCCATACATACCTTGATCAGCTAACTAGCAACTAGCAGGCCACAGCCCTGGACCCCGGTTTCGCACCGAAACCGGGGTCCAGGGCCTACCGCGCCAACGCTAGGAACCCTCAAGGTCGGCAACGCAGGGTGACATTATCGGGGTGGCAGGAAGCCGGGCTTCTCCTCCCCAAGCGCCCGCAGGTGGGCCAAGTAGTCCTGTGCGCTCGGTTCCGTGCTGTACCGGCGCCGTACCTCAGCGGCCAGTTCGCGGCTGGTCATGATGAGCGACGGCACGGACTGCCTGTCGCCTTCAAGGGCCCGCTCACCCATGATGAGTGCCTGGTCCAAGTCGCCTGCCCGGGCAGCCGTCACGCCCAACGTCACGCGAGCCTCGGCATTGCGCATCGGAGACCGCTCCGTTCCGTCGAAGTCCGTGCCCGCCCTCAGCACCTCCTCAGCGAGGGTCCGCGCAAGCTTGTCCTCACCGACCAGCCGGTAGCAGTCCATCGAGTAGAAATCGAACTTCGCGGGGTCTACTACGAAGTGGTTGTCCAGGTTCTGGGGGTGCGGCATGCCTTCAAGAATCCGCCGGCCTTTGTCGAGCGCGACCTCAACTTGTCGGCGGTCGCCAAGGCGGGCCCATGCCTTAGCTTCCTGGCCAGCGAGCTGCACCGCGACACCGTGGTGTGCGGCCACTTCCGCCCCGGCCTGAGCCGCAGAGATGACACCGCGGTAGTCGCCCGTAGTGAGCGCGAACCACGCTCGCATCTCGTGCGCCCACCCGGCGACCTCGGCATGGTCAGCCTCGGTCGCGATGGACAGCGCGGCACGCCGCGTCGACTCGGCTGCATGGCGGTCACCGGAGTCGTACTCGACACATCCGACCAAGAGCGCCAACCAGCCAGAGAGAGCGAGCACTTCGCGGTGCTGAGCCAATGTGAGGCTCTTGGAGTGCAGCTCGACCACGCGCCGCAGCCACTGGCGCCCCTCAATGAGAAGCTGCGCGCTCGGCATGTACGGGTACTCCGAGCAGAGCCGATCGGTCGTGATCCGAAGAGCATCAAGCGTCGCGTTATCAACGTCAGAGCGGTTGAGGCGGCTGACAATTTCAAGCGTCTCCATGCCGCTGGCAGCAAGGATCTCCCTGTCTCCGTCACGGCGGCCCGGAGCAGGGAAGAGCGCATGCGTCACGGTGCCGAAGGTGGCCGCGATGATGGGCTGATAGAAGTCACTGGGGACAGCTCCCGACTCCCAGCGCTTCCACTGCCGAATCATGCTCTCGTCGGCTGGCAAGTCAGTGGGGGCATGCGCCCGAAGCGCCCTTACCGCGTCACGCTGCGACCAGTCGCGCGCGGCTCGTTCAGCCGCGATACGCCGCGCCCATGCGGGCCTGTCCTCGACCATGTGCCCTCCTTGAAGTGCCTACCGCGAGTCTTGCCCGTCTTCCCCGGGGACAGACAAGGGGACAGCAAGGGGACGCCGGTGATGTCCCCCTGAAGGCTGCGCCGCCCCCCAGCCGTCACCTACCTCACACGCTCCGTTCCCGCCATGGTGGTTACAGATCAAGAACCACTTGGTTCGGAGCGCGATTCCAGCGCTGCGACCCGTTCTGTCAACGCCTGGATCTGGGAGCGGATTTCCGTGAGGTCATCGCATGCACCTTTCTTCGCTTCGCCACCACTGACGAAGTTCCCGAGGTTCCCTGCCGACTCAATCACCCCTTCCGCTCGCAGGATGGCCAATCCGTTCTGGATCGTCTGGCCAGCAAAGCCGAAGCGGTCCGACAGCTCTCTCTGGGTGGGCAGCCGCTCACCCGGCTTCATCTTCTTCACTTCTTCACGCAGAGCGTCGGCAACTTGCACGGCCTTGGGCTTCGGCCCTCCTGTGACAGTCATGCCCTGAGCGTACCCACTAGAGCAAGCTAGTGCACACCACCGCACGACCCTTGCCAACTAGCGCAGACTAGTGCACGCTAGTTGGCAGATGGTCACCGCCTGAAGGTGGCAATCAGCGAAAGAGCCCTGGTCAAGCCAGGTTCAAAGAACAGGGAGCGGCTCCCTACCGCCAAGCAAGTAGCCGCTCCCCTAACCCAGAAGGGGTGTCTCCATGATGCCTGCAACTCTCGCTGTTCAGCTTCCCCCGGCCTCGCTGCGTGAGGGAATCGATCTGTTCGGGTACCCGAGCCCGGACCCCGAGCCGGTTCGGGTGGAGGTGCAGGTTCGGGCCTGCCTGTCCTTCGCTGACCTGCTGGGACTGCTGACGTTCACCGGTGGCGTCTGCATCCTCGATGAGGAGCTCTCGGACGACTCCGTCATCCGCGACTCGCTCCAGTACGCGCTCATGCGGACAGACCTCGACGAGATGGAGAAGTACGGGCAGAAGGCCGTGGCCGCGTACCACGGCGCGCTGCCGGACGAGGGCATCCCGATCGACTACATGCGCCGTCTGGGCACGGCCATCACCCGCGTCTTCGGGGTGACGGCATGAGCACCGCGACGCTGGACGCGCTCTATGCGCAGGTCTCCCCGCCCGTGGCTCCGGTGGTGTCGCTGGCGGAGATGGACCGCAGGCCGCTGGGTGAGGAGTTCCCCACGGTTCCCGTGGGCGGTCTGGAGCTGGACATCAACGAGGTGGCCGCCGCGCTGTTCGAGACGGCCGCAGACGACTTGGCCGTACCGGTGCCGGACACCGACACCCTGTACGAGGCGCTGAAAGCGGCTGTGGCCACGCTGGGCCCGGTGGGGATCGCGGAAGTCTCCCAGACCTTCGCAGAGCTGGACGATGCCGAGTTCTTCGAGGTGCGCGAGTGCCGCGCCTTCGCCTACCGGCTCGCCCTGTCGTTCTGGTACCGGGGGGCTCGCTCGCGGCCCATGAGCGCCGGGGAAGCCGGGGTGGCGCTGTACCTGTCCGACTTGGTCCGCTACCGCCGGGCCGACTTCCTGGAGCTCCCCAAACACAAGCTGCTGATCTCCCGTGCCCTGCACCAGGGCGCGACGGCCGTGCCGACCGAGACCCTGATCCGGCTCGGCGCGTTCATGGCGGCAGAGTTCGGAAGCACCAACCGCGACCGCGACCGTGAGTGGCTGTACAAGCAGGCGCTGCCGGACTACCACCGCCGCCGGTTCTGCTTCGACCTCATCCGGTGGGAGACCGGCCAGCCGTCCCCGCTGATCGTCCGCCCGGACTCCGGTGGCTACACCATCGGCCTGACCCCGCCGCCGGGGCCCGGCGGTATCTGGCGACGGCCGCTGAAAGCGCAGTGGTGACCATGGGCATGCGTCACCTCGGCTCCCAGCGGCGCCGTATCCGCAAGGAACAGATCGCCCGCCGCTTCGGGCAGCGCTGCGCGTACTGCCGCCGCCCGTTCACGACCCTGCGGGAAGCCACCCTCGATCACGTCGTACCGCTGGCCCTGTTCCGTACCTGGGCGGCCGTTCACCTGATGCTGGCGTGCGCCGACTGCAACCACACCAAGGCCGACCGGCTGCCGCTCTCCATGGCGCTGCTGCTGATCCGGTCGGCCGACGCGGCTCCGGTGAACATCCACCGGTCGGCGGTGAACACCGTGAACGGGTCGGTGAACACGGTGAACACCGAGTCGGCCGACTCGGTCCAGCCGACCGGCCCGACCGGTGGTCCGCCGGACGCGGTCGACTGGCGGCTACTGGCCCGCCTCGCCCACGCCCGTGAGTCGGCCGACCACACCGCCGCACAGTCGACAGGCCACCTGCACGAACACCACGCGCTGAGCGCACGGATGGAGGTGGCCGCGTGAGCCCCGTACCGGCCACCCGACCGGCCGACCCCACCGCCGCCCTACGCGCCGGACTACCCGACCGGTATCTCACCCCCGAGGACGTGGCCGCGCTGCTGGCCGTGTCGATCGAAACCGTCTACGGCTGGCGCAAGAAGCGCTGCGGACCGCCCGGCTTCCGAGTCGGCAAGCACGTCCGCTACGACCCCACCGCCGTACAGAGCTGGATTGCCGACCGCATGGCGGAAGACGACGCAGCCTGACCGCCGGGCCAGTCGGCCCACAGAGGTTGCTACCGGTAGCAGGCCAAGCCGCTACCGGTAGCAACCCCGCTAGCACCCCAAACCCCAAGTGATGAGGCCCGTAGCAAGTAGCGGGCCTCCCTCCGCACACCCAAAAACCGGTCCGGGAGGGCTCCAACGCCCTCCCGGGCCCTGCTACCGACAGGAGCCGCCGCCCATGGCAGGCCACATCCAAGACCGCTGGTACAAGACCGAAACGGACTCCAACGGCAAGACCACCCGAGTCAAGACCGACCGACACGGAAGCGGGATGCGCTACCGCGCCCGCTACGTCGGACCCGACGGAACCGAGAAGAGCAAGTCGTTCCCCGACCGTCAGAAGCGCCTCGCAGAGCAGTGGCTCGCGCAGATCGAAGCTGACATGACCCGGGGGCAGTACGTCGATCCTCGCGCCGCGCAGACAACGTTCCGCCAGTACACGGACCGCTGGTTGGCGGCACAGACGACTGACCCAACGACCCGGATTGCTGTGGAGACGAGGCTCCGTCTGCATGCCTACCCGCGGATCGGCGCGCGGCCCCTCGGCTCGTTCCGGCCGGAGCACATCCGCCAGTTCGTGCATGCGCTGGAGACAGACCCGATGGCCGGAAGCTCAGCGCGGACCGTCTACAGCTACGTAAGGGCGGTTCTCGCGTCGGCCGTTGACGACGGGCATCTCTCGCGAAACCCCTGCGGCGCCAAGACGGTACGACCGCCGGCCGTTGAAGCGGCGCGTGTAGTGCCGTGGTTGCCAGAGCACGTGTTCGCGGTCCGGGCCGCGCTCCCCGAGCACTACCGCGCCATGGCCGACGTGGGAGCCGGGTGCGGCCTACGACAGGGCGAAATCATTGGACTCGCCGAGGAAGACGCGGTCGACTTCGAGACCGGCACAATTCACGTGGTGCGTCAGGTGAAGCTCATCCGCGGGAAGGCTGTGTTCGCCCCGCCTAAGTGTGGCAAGGAGCGGGATGTGCCGCTCCCCGCATCCGTGGCCACGGCGCTGCGAGTGCACATAGACGTGTGCAAGCCGGTAGAGATCACCCTTCCGTGGAAGACGCCGGATGGGCCAAAGGTGACCCGGCGCCTCCTGTTCACGAATACCGCAGGCGGGATCGTCTGGCGGAGCAACTTCAACATCCAGGAGTGGAAGCCCGCACTCGCGGCGGCTGGACTCATCCCGACGCCGACCGAAGGCGGTCCGTACGTGTCCGCCCGCGCGCACGGCATGCACGCGCTGCGGCACTTCTACGCCTCGGTCCTGCTGGACGCGGGCGAGAGCATCAAGGCCGTGAGCGACTACCTCGGACACGCTGACCCGGCAATGACGCTGCGGGTGTACGCGCATCTCATGCCGAGCAGCCGCGAACGCACCCGCCGAGCCGTCGACAAGGTGTTTCTACCCGGCCAACGGGAGACGTGACGGCCCACAGGCGGCCCAGTGGCGCAAACAGAAGCCCTCTCCGGCGGTGAAACCGCTGGTAGAGGGCTTTTGTCGACCCTGAGAGAACGAGTTCTCCAGGTACAGGCATGGTTCTTCCAGTGTCGCAGACATACGGAAAGGGCTCGCCGCCCCTGTGGACGACGAGCCCCTCACCGCGCTGTGCTCCATGTGCGACTACCGTCGCGTGGCGCAGCTCAGCCGGTGCCTACGAAGACCACCAGCAGCAGCCAGACCACCGGAGCCGTCGGCAGCAGCGAATCCAGCCGGTCCATGATGCCGCCGTGGCCCGGCAGCAGCGTCCCCATGTCCTTGATCCCGAGATCCCTCTTGATCATGGACTCGCCGAGGTCGCCGAGCGTCGCGCTCGCGGCCACCACGAGACCCAGCAGCAGCCCCTGCCACCACGTCCCGCCGTGCACCAGGAACTCCATGCACAGTGCGCCCGCCGCCATCGCGAAGACGAACGCGCCGCCCAGCCCTTCCCGGGTCTTCCCGGGACTGATGCGCGGTGCGAGCTTGCGCTTGCCGAAGCGCCAGCCCACGGCGTACGCCCCGGTGTCGCTGACCACGGTCAGCAGCAGGAAGGTGAGCACCCGCTGCGCGCCGTCGTCGGCCGCCAGCATCATCGCAACGAACGTTGCCAGGAACGGCACGTAGAACACCGCGAAGACACCCGCGGTGACGTCCCTGAGGTAACCGTCGGGCGACTCCGTCATCCGCCAGACGAGCACCGCGAGCGTGGTGAACGCCATGGCGACCCATGTGCCCTCCGCGCCCCTGACATACCCCGCCACGACCATCGCCGCGCCGCCGACCGCGAGCGGCACCAGCGGGGCCTTGATCTGCTTGCGCTCTTCCAGCCGCGAGGTCAGCTCCCACAGCCCGACCACCACGGCAACCGCTATCACGCCGATGAAGGCGGCTTTCCAGATGAACAGCGACGCGGCGATCACCGCGCCGAGTCCCACGCCCACCCCTATGGCAGCACGCAGATCGCGCCCCGCACGCTTCTTCTGCGGGGGCGTCGGCGGGGTGGGCAGGGGATCCTCGGGCGGAACGACGGGCATGGGGCGAGTCTGCTCGGCCCGATGCGCATCGTGGGCGGGACCCGCCGGTGCAGGCCCCTGGTCGGAGGGACCCCACGCGTCGGCGTATTCACCTCGCGCCGGGGCCCTCCAGGAAGAGTCGTTCATCAGACCTCGAGCAGCTCGGCTTCCTTGTGCTTGAGCAGCTCGTCCACCTGCGCGACGTACTTCGCGGTGGTGTCGTCGAGCTCCTTCTCCGCACGGCGGACCTCGTCCTCGCCGGACTCCTTGTCCTTGACGAGCTTGTCGAGGGTCTCCTTGGCCTTGCGGCGGACGGAGCGGATCGAGATCTTGGAGTCCTCGGCCTTGGTCTTGGCGACCTTGATGTACTCCTTGCGGCGGTCCTGCGTCAGCTCGGGGAACGTCACCCGGATGATGTTGCCGTCGTTGCTGGGGTTGACGCCCAGGTCGGAGTCACGGATCGCCTGCTCGATGTTGCGCAGCGCGCTCTTGTCGAACGGCGTCACGACGGCCATCCGCGCCTCGGGCACCGAGAACGAGGCCAGCTGGTTGATCGGCGTCAGCGCGCCGTAGTAGTCGGCCACGATCTTGTTGAACATCGCCGGGTGCGCACGGCCGGTGCGGATCGCGGCGAAGTCCTCCTTGGCCACCACGACGGCCTTCTCCATTTTTTCCTCGGCCTCGAGGAGGATTTCTTCGATCACCACTTGCTCCTGCATGTCTTGAGTGGGCCCGGCACTCAGCACTCAGGCCCGGAGTAACCCGCGTCTTGCTCCTGCACGGTGTCCGACCGGCAGGGCTTTGTCCATCCCCTCACAGGGGCCACCCGGTCAGTTCCGGGTGCCCTGCGTACTCACGAGGGTGCCGATCTTCTCACCCTTGACGGCGCGCGCGATATTGCCTTCGGCGAGCAGTTCGAAGACAAGGATGGGGAGCGCGTTGTCGCGGCAGAGGGTGATGGCCGTGGCGTCGGCGACCTTGAGGTCGCGGGAGAGCACCTCGCCGTACTCGAGCGCGTCGAACTTCACCGCGTCGGGGTTCTTCTTGGGATCGGAGTCGTAGACACCGTCCACGCCGTTCTTGCCCATGAGCAGGGCCTCGGCATCGATCTCCAGGGCGCGCTGCGCAGCGGTGGTGTCCGTGGAGAAGTACGGCATGCCCATGCCGGCGCCGAAGATGACGACGCGGCCCTTCTCCAGGTGGCGTACGGCGCGCAGCGGGATGTACGGCTCCGCGACCTGGCCCATGGTGATGGCGGTCTGGACTCGGGAGTCGATGCCCTCCTTCTCCAGGAAGTCCTGGAGGGCGAGACAGTTCATGACCGTACCGAGCATGCCCATGTAGTCGGAGCGGGCCCGGTCCATGCCGCGCTGCTGGAGCTCGGCGCCACGGAAGAAGTTGCCGCCGCCGATGACGACCGCGATCTCGGCACCGTCACGTACGACAGCGGCGATCTCCCGGGCGATGGCGTGCACCACGTCGGGGTCCACACCCAGGGCGCCGCCACCGGCGAACGCCTCGCCGGACAGCTTCAGCATGAAACGGCCGGTCACTTTGCCGTCTTCGCTCTTCTGGGTACTTGTCATGGAGATCTCCTAGTGCACATACGAAGGAGGCCATTGCCGGTGGGGTACTGAGTCCCGTGCGCGGCAATGGCCTCCTCGTCAGATCTGCGGTCGCCCGTACGTACGCGGTCGACTGGTCAAACCCTAACCGGGTCATCAGTCAGTCGTCGTACGGACTCAGATGCCGACCTTGATGCGCGAGAAGCGCTTCAGGGTGACGCCGGCCTCGTCCAGAACCTTCTGGACGGACTTCTTGTTGTCCAGCGCGTACGGCTGGCCGAGGAGGGTGGCCTCCTTGAAGAAGCCGTTCACGCGACCCTCGACGATCTTCGGGAGGGCGGCCTCGGGCTTGCCCTCGGCGCGCGTGGTCTCCTCGGCGACGCGGCGCTCGGCCTCGACGACCTCGGCCGGGACCTCGTCGCGGTCGAGGTACTTCGGCGCGAAGGCGGCGATGTGCTGGGCGATGCCGCGGGCGAGCTCGGCGTCTTCCTTGTCCAGCTCGACCAGGACACCGATCTGCGGCGGCAGGTCGGGCATGGTGCGGTGCATGTACGAGGTCACGTAGGCGCCGTTGAACTGCGCGAAGCGGTCCAGGACGATCTTCTCGCCGAGGTTGGCGTTGGCCTCGTCGACGTACGCCTGGACGGTCTTGCCGGGCTCGATCTCGGACGCGAGCAGCGCCTGGATGTCGGCCGGGGACGTCTTGGCGACGTGGGCGGCGAGCGCGTTGGCGACGGCCTGGAACTTGTCACCCTTGGCGACGAAGTCCGTCTCGCACTTCAGCTCGAGCAGGACGCCGGAGGTCTTGTCCTCGGAGATGAGGGAAACGACGGCACCGTTCTCGGCAGAACGGCCTTCGCGCTTGGCGACGCCCTTCTGGCCCTTGATACGGAGGGCCTCGACGGCCTTGTCGACGTTGCCGTCGGCCTCGTCGAGCGCCTTCTTGCAGTCCATCATGCCGGCGCCGGTGAGCTCACGGAGCTTCTTGACGTCCGCGGCGGTGTAGTTCGCCATGATTTGTGAATCTCTCTCGAAGTCGGAGCGAAGATCTACGGGTGGCGGCGGGGGCGGGCGCTCGTCGCGCCCTCCCCCGCCGTCGTCGACCGTGACGGGTGTCAGGCCTGCTCGGCCTCGGCGGCCGGAGCGGCAGCCTCGTCGGCCTGCTCGGCGTCGGCGGACTTCTCCTCGGCCTCGGCGGCAGCCGGGACCTCGGCGTCGGCGGCCGGGGCCTCGGCGTCGGCGGCCGGAGCGGCTGCGTCTTCGGCGGCGTCCTTCTTGTCGCCCTCGAGCAGGTCGCGCTCCCACTCGGCGAGCGGCTCGCCGGCGACCTTCTCGCCCGGCTTGGAGTCGCCGGTGGCGGCGCCGGAACGGGCGATGAGGCCCTCGGCGACGGCGTCGGCGATCACGCGGGTGAGCAGGGTGACGGAGCGGATCGCGTCGTCGTTGCCCGGGATCTTGTAGTCGACCTCGTCGGGGTCGCAGTTGGTGTCGAGGATCGCGACGACCGGGATGTGGAGCTTGCGCGCCTCACCGACGGCGATGTGCTCCTTCTTGGTGTCCACGATCCAGACGGCGCTGGGCACCTTGGACATCTCGCGGATACCACCGAGGGTCTTCTCCAGCTTGATCTTCTCGCGGGAGAGGACCAGGAGCTCCTTCTTGGTGAGGCCGGACGCGGCCACGTCCTCGAAGTCGATCTGCTCAAGCTCCTTCAGACGCTGAAGGCGCTTGTAGACGGTGGAGAAGTTGGTCAGCATGCCGCCGAGCCAACGCTGGTTGACGTAGGGCATGCCGACGCGCGTCGCCTGCTCGGCGATGGCCTCCTGCGCCTGCTTCTTCGTACCCACGAACATGATGGAGCCGCCGTGGGCGACGGTCTGCTTGACGAACTCGTAGGCGCGGTCGATGTACGACAGCGACTGGAGCAGGTCGATGATGTAGATGCCGTTGCGCTCCGTGAAGATGAAGCGCTTCATCTTCGGGTTCCAACGACGGGTCTGGTGACCGAAGTGGACGCCGCTTTCCAGCAGCTCCCGCATCGTGACGACGGCCATGGCCGTACTCCTTGGGTTTCTCGGTTGCCGCGACCGCAGGATTGCTGTCGCGCCTGACGCCCCGGTGCGCCGTGCCACGAGGGACCGAGCGGCGCGGCCACCGACCGCGAAGTGGGTGGTGGCGGGGCGTGCGAAGTCGACCCGGTGACCCGGATCGCCACAAGAAGTGTACGGGACCTGCACGGTGCCGGGTGACGGCGATGTCCACAACCGGCCGGCGGTCCACAGATCCGGGCCATGATCCCCACGGACGGGTCCGGTGCGTGACGGTTTCCGCATGCGACGAATGACTGTGCTGGTGCTGGTTGTGGCGCCTCTGGTGCCGATGTTCCTGGTCGCGCTCTTCGGCGGCCCCGCCCGGGCCTCGGCCGCCGGCCCCGGTGCGATCCCCGACGCGGCCTGGCCCGTGGGCGGGCGCCCGGTGGTCGTACGGGCCTGGGAGCCGCCCCCGTCGCCGTACGCGGCGGGACACCGCGGCGCGGATCTGGCCGCCGCGCCGGGTGCGCCCGTACGGGCGGCGGCCTCGGGCCGGGTCTCCTTCGCGGGCCCGGTCGCCGGGCGCGGAGTGCTGTCCATCGCCCTGGCGGGTACGGGGGAGCCGCCTCTGCGGACGACGTACGAACCGGTGCGCGCGCTGGTCGGCAAGGGCGACGAGGTGAGAGCCGGACAAGTGGTGGGCGTACTGCAGAGCGGCCCGTTCCACTGCCCGTCCGGCTGTCTGCACTGGGGCCTGCGCCGCGGCGAGACCTATCTCGACCCGCTGACGCTGCTCCCGCGCCACCTGCTCCGCCGCGGCCCGCCGCGCCTGCTGCCGGTCTTCGGTGTGCCGGCGGGCCCGCCGGTGCCCGTACCCGCCACGGCGGGTACGCCCGACGGCTTCCCTGCGGCGCCCCTGGCCGTGGCGGCGCTGTGGGCGCACCGCACCATGGGGCCGGTCAGCCGCCCCGGACGCCGTGCAGCGCCATCGCGACAGCCGCGTCCGCGATCACGTCCGGGTCCTCCGCCGCACCGAGTTCGATGCGGCGGACCGCGGCGTCGACGACGCCCTGGAGCATCATCGCCGCCAGCCGGGGCTGCTCGTGTCCCAGCTCGCCGATCGCCTCGACGATCATCGTCACCAGACCGCCGTGCGCGGCGCGGATCTTCTCGCGCGCACCGGCCTCGAGTTCGCTCGCGGAGATCGCGACGACGGCGCGGTGGCGCCGGTCGCCGATCAGGAGCAGTTGCGCGCGCACGTACGCCTCGACCTTGCCCGCCGGGGTGCCGGCCCGCTCCATGGCGTTCTCGACCTCGGCGGCCCAGACCGGGAAGTCGACGGCGCACAGCTCTTCGACGACGGAGGCGCGCGAACGGAAGTACTCGTACACGGACGACCGGGCGAGACCGGTGCGCTCAGCGAGGGCGGGGAAGGTCAGCGCTTCCGTACCGCCTTCCGACAGCAGGGAGCGGGCGGCGTCCAGCAGGGCGCCGCGCTGCATCGTCCGGTGCTCGGCCACCGAGGCCGCTCGAATCCTTGGCACGGTCCCACTCTACGGATGAGCCGCCGCCATGACGACGTGACTGCGACGCGGTCACGACGCGGCTGGTGCGGCAGGCACGATTCAGCAACCGCGTCAACGCCCCGCGTCGGCCAGCTTCGCTCTCAGCTGGAGCACCGACTTGGTGTGGATCTGGCTGACCCGGCTCTCGGTGACCCCCAGTACATTGCCGATCTCGGCGAGGGTGAGGCCTTCGTAGTAGTACAGCGTGACCACGGTCTTCTCACGGTCGGGCAGCGTGTTGATGGCGCGGGCCAGCAGCCGGCGCAGCTCCCGGTCCTCGGCGACCTCGACCGGGTTGTCGGCGTGGGTGTCCTCCAGCGTGTCCATGAGGCTCAGCCGGTCGCCGCCCTCGCCCCCCGCGTGCAGCAGCTCTTCCAGGGCGACGACATTCGCCAACGACAACTGACTGAAGACAGCGTGGAGTTCTTCCAGGACGATGCCCATCTCCGAGGCGACTTCGCTCTCGGAGGGGGTGCGGCGCAGCTGCGCCTCCAGCGTCGTGTACGCGCGTTCGACCGCCTTGGCCTTCTGTCGCACCGAACGCGGGATCCAGTCCAGGGCCCGCAGCTCGTCGATCATGGCGCCGCGGATCCGCGTGATCGCGTACGTCTCGAACTTGATGGACCGCTCGATGTCGAACTTCTCAATGGCGTCGATGAGCCCGAAGACTCCGGAGGAGACGAAGTCGGCCTGCTCGACATTGGGGGGCAGCCCGACACTCACCCGCCCCGCGACGTACTTCACCAGCGGCGAGTAGTGCAGGATCAGCTGCTCCCGCAGCCGCTCGTCGCCCGTGGTCTTGTACGACCGCCACAACTCGTCGAGCGACGAGGGTGCGGCGGGCCGCACGCTGCCACGCGCCGCGGGTGGCACTGCCGCGCGGTCAGACCCGGAGGTGTGCTGGGGCATGCGTTGCCTTGAGCCGTTCTGCTGTGACGTCTGGGGGATCGTGCGTCTGGGTGGGGGCCCTCGTGAGCGTAGCGTGACTGAGGTGTCGCAGTCCGCGCAGGATATGGGATGCCGCCCTTCCAGATGAACGCCCCGGGACACGTCCCGCCCCGGGGCCGTCACCGCGTACGACGGCCCCGGAGGGGTTGCCGGGAGGGCTGAGAGGGTCATCGCCCTCACCCTTTCACCCGAATGCCGCTGGTCAAGCACCGCCTCGCCGCACATTCGCACGGTGCGGGGAGCCAGGCGCCAACTGCCAGCCGTCACCGTGACGTTCGACGAACCCCAAGGAGTGCAGTTCGTACAGCTTGCCGAGTGCGTCGTCCGGGGTGGTGCCCGCGCCCCGGGCGACGCGGTGTGCGTCGAGGGAGCCACGGGCCGGCAACGACTCCAGCACCAGTGCCGCGACGGGGTCCAGCAGGTCCCTGGGAAGTACGGGTCCTCGGCGCGCCGGAGCGAGATCGCCGATGTCCCCGATCAGTTCCACCACTTCCGCGGCGTCGGTGACCAGCACGCCCTCGCCCCTGAGAAGTTCGTGCACGCCCGCCGAGAGGCCGCTGGTGGCGGGGCCCGGCACGCCCATCGTGAAACGTCCGAGCCGCTGCGCGCCGCGCGCCGTGACCAGCGAGCCACTGCGGTACTCCGCCTCCACGACGACGGTGCCCCTGGTGAGGGCGGCGATCACCCGGTTCCTGAGGACGAACCGGCTCTGCGTGGGATGACTGCCTGGCGGCAACTCACCGATCACCAGGCCCTGTTCCGCGATGCGTCCGATCAGCTCCGCGTGTCCGCGCGGGTAGACCACATCGACCCCGCAGGCCAGCACCGCGACGGTGGCCCCGCCCGCGGCCAGCGCCCCCCGGTGGGCGGCGCCGTCGACCCCGAAGGCGGCCCCGGACACCACGACCCAGCCGCGCTCCGCGAGCCCGGTGCCGAGGGTGGCCGCCATGTGCGCCCCGTACGACGTACAGGCCCGTGCTCCGACGACGGCGACGGACCGCAGCGCCCACATCCGCAGATGCGGCCGTCCCCGTACCCACAGCCCGACCGGCCTGCCGTCTCCCAGGTCGTCGAGCTGCCCGGGCCACTCCTCGTCGCCGGGGCAGACGAACCGCCCCCCGACCGCGGCCACCGCCGCCAGGTCCCGCGCGGGGTCGGCCGCCGCCGCCCGCATCCGGTAGCCGCCGAGCCGCTTGCCCGTCACGCCGGTCAGCGCCTCGGCCGCTTCACCGAATCCGAGCGAGGTGAGCCTGCGCATCAGCTCCACCGCCCCGCACTCCCGCAGCCAGCGCCCGCCGGTCTCGTCCCCGGGCTCGATGACCCGGGTCAGTGCCGCCCTGGCCAGCCGCTCCCTCTCGCGCTCTTCCTCCCGCAGACCCTCGCCCGATCCGTCGAACGCGCCGCCGGCCGCGCCCTCGACCTTCCCTTCGACCATGCCGCCGCCCGCTCCCCCGCTCACCGTCCCGCTCATCCCGCGCCTCCGATCAGCGCGGGAGTGCCCCGCGCGATGCCGGTCCGCAATTCCAGCGCCAGGCCGACATGGCGGTCGTCGGGCCGGTCGCAGCCGGCCAGGTCGGCGACGGTCCAGGCGACGCGCAGCACCCGGTCGAGGCCACGGGCCGTCAGCAGCCCGCGTTCCATGTCCCGTTCGGCCGCGCCGAGGGCTCCGGGCGCGGGCTGCCAGCGCGTACGCAGTTCATGCCCCGGCACCTCGCTGTTGGTGTTCCACGGGGTGCCTTCCAGCCGCGCCGCCGCCCGCGCCCTCGCCTCCCGTACGCGCTCCGCGACCACCGCCGTCGGCTCACCGCGCCTGCCCTGCCCGAGCAGATCGGCCCGCTGCACCGGCTCCACGCCGACCCGCAGGTCGACCCGGTCGAGCAGCGGCCCCGACAGCCGCGCCTGGTACTTGCGGATCGCCGACGGCGGGCACTCGCACCCCGAGCCGTGCAGGGTGTGCCGTCCGCACGGGCACGGATTGGCCGCCAGAACCATGAGGAAGCGGGCGGGCAGCCGCACCACGCCCGCGCTGCGCGCCACCACCACATGCCCCGACTCCAGCGGCTGACGCAACGAGTCCAGGGCCCGCCCGCTGAACTCGGGCGCCTCGTCCAGAAAGAGGATGCCGCGATGCGCGAGCGACACGGCCCCCGGCCTCGGCAGCCCGTTGCCCCCGCCGACGAGCGACTGCATCGTCGCGGAGTGGTGCGGGGCGCAGTACGGCGCCGTCCTGACCAGCGGCTCGCCCGGCGGCAGGATGCCCGCCACCGAGTGCACCGCGGTCACCTCCAGCGACTCCTGCCTGGTCAGCGGCGGCAGAACGGCCGGCATCCGCTCCGCCAGCATCGTCTTGCCGGCGCCCGGCGGCCCGTGGAGCAGGAGGTGGTGGCCTCCGGCGGCAGCGACCTCCAGGGCCGTGCGCGCGGCGTACTGCCCCGCGACGTCCGCGAGGTCGGCGCCGTCACCCCCGCCCGCACGGTCACCGACGGCCAGCCCGGTGCCCACCCCCGCACCCGGCACCATCAGCCCGGCGAGCATGGCGTCGGGCCGCCCTTCCTCGGCCCGCTCCTCCTCGGGCACCTCGGCCCCGGTCAGCACGGCGATGAGCTGGCGCAGGCTCCGTACGCCCAGGACCGAGACCCCCGGCACCAACGCGGCCTCCGCCGCCGTCCGCTCCGGCACGACGACCTGGCTGTATCCGGCTTCGGCCGCGGCGAGGACGGCCGGCAGGATGCCGCGCACCGGCCGGACCCTGCCGTCCAGTCCCAGCTCCCCGATCACCACCAGGTCGGCGATCTCCCTGGGGTCGACACGCTCCGCCGCCCCGAGCACGGCGACCGCGACGGCCAGGTCGAACCCTGAGCCGCTCTTCGGCACGGAGGCCGGGCTGAGCCCCACCGTGAGCTTCTTCTGCGGCCACTCGGCGCCGGAATTGACCAGCGCCGCCCGCACCCGGTCCCGGCTCTCGACCAGGCTCTTGTCCGGCAGCCCCACCAGCGTGAAGGCCGCCACCCCCGGCTCCAGGTCGGCCTGGACCTCCACCACCACGCCCTCGACTCCGACCAGGGCCACCGAGCACGTACGCGCGAACCCCATCACGCCACCCCCCGCGCATGCTCGACGACGGGCGCTCCTCGCCGGGGCAGCACCACCCCGACGAGGTCGATGCGCACTCCGCCCGGCGGCGGCCCTCCGTGCTCGTGCGTCCAGCGCTCGGCGAGGTGGCGCAGCCGCTCCGCCTTCGCGGTCCTGACGGCCTGCATCGGGTGCTCGAACGGTCCGGCTCTGCGGGTCTTGACCTCGCAGACGACCAGTGCGTCGCCGTCCCGGGCGACGATGTCGATCTCTCCCGCCCGGCAGCGCCAGTTGCGTTCCAGGACGGTCATACCGCCTTCGACCAGCTTGCGCACGGCGAGATCCTCGCCGTACCGGCCGAGAGCTCCTGTGGCATTCTTCGCGTTCATCCGGTCCCACCTCCGGAACCGAATGTGCCGTGATCACCGCCAGCTAGTGGATCTTGGTGGACAACCCGCCGGTTGTGGAAAACTCAGCCACCCGGAAGCTCGAGATCGCTCTTGTTGAGCTCCTCGATGTTCACGTCCTTGAACGTGAGTACCCGTACCTGCTTGACGAACCTCGCCGGCCTGTACATGTCCCAGACCCAGGCGTCCGCCATGGAGACTTCGAAGAAGACCTCACCCTGGACCGAGTGCACCTGCATCTCGTAGTCGTTGGTGAGGTAGAAACGCCGCTCGGTCTCGATCACGTATTTGAACAGACCGACGACGTCGCGGTACTCCCGGTAGAGCTTCAGCTCCATCTCGGTCTCGTACTTCTCGAGGTCCTCGGCGCTCATGGCATGTTCCCCTTCAGCCTTGCGTCCCCACTATTGTGCGCCAGCCCCGTGCGCCCCTATGCGACTTCCGGGGCCAAGACCATCGGCGTACCAGGGGGACCCTCGTCGAGCAGCGTACGCAGCAGCCCGGCGAGCTTGATGGGGTACACCGTCTCACGCGTCGCGGACAGTTCGGCGGAGGTCCACCACCTCAGGCCCGCGACGCTCCGCCGCTCCAGTACGGTCAGCCCGTCCAGGGCCGTCTCGGTCTGCGCCGTACGGGCGAGGTAGAACCATTCGTCCTGGTCCCAGCGTCGCCCGTCGAACCGGAACGAGCAGTGACGCTGCCAGATCACCGGGCCGAGCTCGACCTCTGTGATCCCCGTCTCCTCCGCGAGCTCGCGCAGCGCGGCCTCGGCCCGCGTCTCGTCGCCCTCGAGCCCGCCGCCCGGGGTGAACCACCAGGTGTTCGCCGGGTCCTGCGGCTCGTACCCGTGCATCAGCAGGACGCGGTCGTCCGGGTCGAGCAGGATCACCCGCGCGACCTTCCGGAGCGGTGCCTCCGCCTGCGGCCCGGCCTGCACCTGAGGCTCCGCCTGCGGCCCGGCCTCCGCAAGAGGCTCCGGCTCCGCCTGCGCTCCCGCCGCCGCCATTTCCGCTTCCACCGTCACCTCACCGTCCACCGGTACCCACCTTGCCCCGCCCGATCCGCTGCGCGACAGGCCCGTACGCCGCCCCACCGAAGATCAGCACCACGCCCGCCACCACGGCGGCCAGCACCGGGGCGACCGGCCCCGGCGCCGAAACCCCGCCGGGCAGTGCCGCGAAGGCCGCCGGCCGGTCGATCATCCCGCCCAGCGGCCAGGCCACCGCGTCCACACGCGCGTCCACACGGCTCACCTCGACCGTGCCCCTCGCGGCGTCCTGGATGTGCCCCCGCGAGTCCACCGACGTACGCCGCTCGTCACCCAGCAGGAAGAGGTGCCCCTCGGGCACCTCGGCGGTGAAGGGGGAGATCGACGCCGGCTCCCCGTCCCGCAGGTACGGCTCGTCCAGGGGCTTGCCGTTCAGGGTGAGCCGGCCGTCCTCGCCGCAGCAGGCGATCTTGTCACCGCCGACCCCGACCACGCGCTTGACCATCGGCAGATCGCCCCACACCGGGTCCGTGAAGACCACCACGTCTCCGCGCCGCACCGCGCCGCCGTCGATGCGCTGGGCGAGCACCCGGTCCCCCGCCTTGATCGAGGGGGCCATCGAATCGGTCGGGACCGTGTACGGCTTGTACTGCACCGCTCCCCAGGCGAAGCCGCCGAGGAAGAGCACACAGCCGACGGCCACGGCCAGCCCGGACAATGCGTTGCCGAGCCGGCCGCGGCCGCCTTCTGTACGTCCTGTTCCGCTCATCGCAGCGCTCCCCGCCTCGGAGATCGAAAATCGCTGATCCGAGCGGCACCCTACCCGGCGGTACGCCCGCCGGTCAGCCTCCGCCTGCGCCAGAGCACCAGCGGCACCGCTCCCGCGAGCCCCAGCGCGCCGGGCGCCGCGGACATCGCGGCCGCGCTCAGCCCCGGCTGGTCGAAGGTGTCGGGGACCGACAGCACGGACCAGCGGTCGACCGGCCACGCCACCACGACGGCGCGTCCGACGACCTCGTCGTTCGAGACCGTGCCGTGGCCCGGCAGCTCCTGGTGGTAACGCGAGTCCAGCGAGTTCTGCCGGTGGTCGCCCATCACCCAGATCCGGCCGTCCTCCACCTTGAGCGGCCCGAACGGCTCGTCGTTGCACGGGGTGTCGCCGGAGAAGACGAACGACTTCTCGTCCAGCGCCTTCCCGTTGACCTTGACCGGCCCGTTCTTCTTGCACTCGACCGTGTCGCCGCCGACCGCGATGACCCGCTTGATCAGGTCCTTCTCCTCCGCGGACGGCATCAGGCCGATGAAGCTGAGGAACTTCTGTGCGATGTTCGGCTCCGGCGACGCGGTGTTCTCCAGCCAGCCGCCCGGGTCATGGAACACCACGACCTCGCCGCGCTGCGGCTCCGAGCCGAACCACGGCGTCAGCTTGTCGACCAGGACCCGGTCGCCCCGCTGCAAGGTGTTCTGCATCGAGTCCGAAGGGATGGAGAACGCCTGCACCAGGAAGGTCTTGATCAGCAGGGCGAGCAGGAGCGCGATACCGATCAGCAGCGGCAGCTCCTTCCAGAACGAACGCGGCTTCTTCGGCCCCGCGCTGCCACTGCCGTCACTGCTGGTACCTGCGCTGTTGCTGGTCGTGTCTTCGCCTCGTGCGTCATCGGTCACGGCTGCGGGTGACTCCGGTCGTTCCTCGGGCCCGTCGCGTTCGGATCGTGCGCCGACCGCCAAATCCCCCACATCCACTCCTCACTCCGTTCCACCGCCCACGCCATGTCAGACGCAGGCCCACCACTCCCATAACGAGCGGGAGTTCCGCAGGGGTCGGGAGCAGGATCACCGCGTTCGGGTCCTGGGACGACACCCTATTCGACGGTCCGGCCGCCGAGGCCGCCCCGCCGCGCGTCAGGGACCGTCGCGTACGTCCCGGGCTCCTCCAGCTTCCGCCAGTGACCGAAGGGCCACGCGATGACGACGGCCCGCCCGACGACCTCCTCCTCCCCGACCGTGCCCTGGAACTCCTCGTCCAGGTGGAAGCGGGAATCGGCGGAGTTCGACCGGTGGTCCCCCATCACGAAGATCCGCCCGGCGGGCACCACCACATCGAACTCCAGCTCGGAGGGACGGTCGCCGGGGTTCAGGTACGGCTCCGCGAGCGGTACGCCGTTGACCGTGACCCGCCCGTCCTTGTCGCAGCACTTGACGGTGTCCCCGCCGACCGCGACCACCCGCTTGATCAGGTCCTGCTCGTCCTCGGACGGCAGCAGCCCGATGAACGTCAGGGCTTCCTTGATCTGCTTGACGACCACCGGATCGTCCTTGATGCCGGTCTTCTCCTCCTGCAGCCAGCCGCCGGGGTCCTTGAAGACCACCACATCACCGCGCTGCGGCTTCGACCCGAACCACGGTGTCAGCTTGTCGACCAGCACCCGGTCGCCGATCCGGATCGTCTGCTCCATCGAGCCGGACGGGATCACGAAGGCCTGTACCAGGAAGGTCTTGAGTACGAGCGCGATCAGCAGCGCCACCGTGATGAGGATCGGTATCTCCTTCACGGCCGACCGCCGCCGCCGCCGCTTCACCCGCCGCGCCAGCTTGCGCCGGTCCGCCCGGCCCGGCAGCGCGGGCCCGTCCGTCGGCCGCGTACCCGTCGGCAGCCGGGTGTCCGCACGGTGGTTCGCCCGTGCCCGCCCGCGGTTACCCATGGGACCCGGCCGGCCCGGGCGCGGTGACGCGCGTAAAGGCACTGGACCGCTCCAGCGAGGTCCAGCGGCCCACCGGCCAGCCGATCCAGTCCGCCCGCCCGACAAGCTTCTCGACGGGGACCATGCCGCCGCCCGGCTCGCCCAGGTGGTCGCGGGAGTCGCGGGAGTGCGACCTGTGGTCGCCCATGACCCACAGCGTGCCCTGCGGTACGACGATGTCGAACGGAACCTGCGACGGGGCGTCGCCCGGGTACAGGTACTCCTCGTCCACCGGCCGGCCGTTCACCTCGACCCTCCCCCGCTTGTCGCAGCACACGACCCGGTCGCCGCCCACACCCACCACGCGCTTGATGTAGTCGGTCTCGGCGGGCTCGGCCAGACCCACGGCCGCGGCCGCCCACCGCGCCAGCCCTGCGACCGGGTTCCCGGCGGGCTCCTCGCGCACGAAGGACCCGGTGCCGTCGAACACGACCACGTCACCACGGAGCGGTACGGAACCGAAACGGTACGCCAACTTGTTGACGAGCACCCGGTCGCCCACGGCGAGGGTGGGCTGCATCGAGCCGCTGGGAATCAGGAAGGGCTGCATCACGAAGGTGCTGAACAGCAGCAGGAAAGCCGTGCACGCGAGGCCCAGCAGGGCCGGCCTGCGCCACGGGGCGTCGAGAAAACGCACGGAGCGCGACCCCTCTCCCTCCCTTGTTCCGGGGGCGGGAGAGCGGTCGCGCTCCGTGTCGTGTGGTTCGGTGTCCATCGGGACGTGAGCCTATCCGGCCGGTCCCAGGAGCCGAGTCCGCGATCAGCGGTCGCGCTTCTCCTTGATCTTCGCGGCCTTGCCGCGCAGCTCACGGAGGAAGTACAGCTTCGCGCGACGGACGTCACCGCGGGAGACGAGCTCGATCTTCTCGAAGATCGGGCTGTGCACCGGGAAGGTGCGCTCGACGCCGACGGAGAAGGAGACCTTGCGGACCGTGAAGGTCTCGCGGACGCCCGAACCCTGGCGGCGGATGACTACACCCTTGAACTGCTGCACACGCGAGCGGTTGCCCTCGATGACGCGAACGTGGACGTTCACGGTGTCACCGGGGCGGAACGCGGGAAGGTCGGTGCGCAGCGATGCGGAGTCGACGGAGTCGAGAAGGCTGGACATGTGGGTCTGCTTCCTCGCCGATGCCACAGGTCATCGACGGAATTCGATAAGAGAGTTTCGGGGTGCTGTCCGCGTCGGGCGGGCGTCGTTCCCCCTGTGGCAGGGGCGCACGCCGGACGTACAGCAGCGGCTCATTCTTCCACGGCCTCGGGGTTACGCCCAAATCGGCCGTCGGGGCCGGGCCGCCAGCCGAGGATGCTCAGCATCTCGCGGTCCTTCTTGTCGAAGGCCGCGGGATCGCAGCGCTCGACGAGGTCCGGCCTGTTGGCGGTCGTACGGCGCAGCGCCTCGTCCCGCCGCCACCGGGCGATCTTCCCGTGGTGCCCGCTGAGCAGGACGTCCGGGATCCCGTGGCCGCGCCACTCGGGCGGCTTGGTGTAGACGGGACCCTCGAGGAGGTCGGCCATCGCGCCGGGCGCGAAGGAGTCGTCGCGGTGCGACTCGGCGTTACCGAGGACACCGGGCAGCAGCCGGGCCACGGCCTCGGTGATCACCAGTACGGCAGCCTCGCCGCCGGCCAGGACGTAGTCCCCGATGGAGACCTCGTACACCGGCATCCGGGTGGCGTACTCGTCGATGACGCGGCGGTCGATGCCCTCGTAGCGCGCGGGCGTGAAGACCAGCCACGGCCGCTCGGAGAGCTCCACGGCGAGCTCCTGGGTGAAGGGGCGGCCGCTGGGTGTGGGCACGACCAGCACCGGGCCGTGCGCCCCGCTCTCGTAGCCGTCGGCCAGGGCGTCGTCGAGGGCGGCCCCCCAGGGGCCGGTCTTCATGACCATGCCGGGGCCGCCGCCGTAAGGGGTGTCGTCGACCGTGTTGTGGCGGTCGTACGTCCACTCCCTGAGGTCGTGCACACGGACGTCGAGCTGCCCGCGCGCGCGTGCCTTGCCGACGAGCGAGACGTTCAGCGGTTCCAGGTACTCGGGGAAGATCGTGACGACGTCGAGCCTCATGCGCCGCCGTCCCCGCTCTTGCCGCTCCCGTCGCTCCCGTCACCGGTCTCGCCATCGGCCTCGTCCCTCGACGAGGCGACCTCGGCCTGGCTGTCGTCGATCAGCCCCGGCGGCGGGGTGATGACCGCGCGCTGCTCCTCCAGGTCGATCTCGGTGACGATCTCCTCGACGAAGGGGATCATCACTTCGCTGCCGTCGGGCCGCTTCACGATGAACAGGTCCTGGGAGGGCAGGTGGGTGATCTCGGTGATCCGGCCGACCTCGGTGCCGTCGGCCAGGACGACGTCGAGGTCCATCAGCTGGTGGTCGTAGAACTCCTCGGGGTCCTCCGGGGTCTCCTGCGGGTCGATCTCGGCGATGAGGAGGATGTTGCGCAGTGCTTCGGCGGCCGTACGGTCCTTGACGCCCGCGAAGCGCAGCAGCAGCCTGCCGCTGTGCACCCGGCCGGTCTCGACCGTCAGCGGCCCGGCGGAGGCCGGGTCCGTGGCGAGTACGGCACCGGGTCCGAGCCGAAGCTCCGGCTCGTCCGTACGTACCTCGACCGTGACTTCGCCCTTGATCCCGTGGGCGCGGCCGATCCGCGCGACTACGAGCTGCACTTCTTCTCCTGTCGTACGACTACGGGCCGGGGAGGGCCCTGGAGCCCTCCCCGGCCCGAGCCGGCGTATCTAGGTAAAACGGTCAACTTTGTCAGCGGACCTGGTCCACGTCGACGAGGTCGACGCGGATGCCACGGCCGCCGATGGCGCCCACGACCGTACGCAGAGCGCGAGCGGTGCGGCCGTTGCGGCCGATCACCTTGCCGAGGTCGTCCGGGTGGACCCGGACTTCCAGCACGCGTCCGCGGCGCAGGGTGCGCGAGGCCACCTGCACATCGTCGGGGTTGTCGACAATGCCCTTCACGAGGTGCTCAAGAGCCTCCTCGAGCATGCTCAGGCCTCGGTCGACTCGGTGGACTCGGCCGCGGGAGCCTCGTCAGCCTTCTTGTCGGCCTTCTTCGCCTTCTGAGTGATCGCCTCACCCTTGGACTCGTCGCCACCCTCGAGACCCTTGGCGAACGCGTCGAACGCGGCACGCTTGTCGGCCTTCGGCTCCGGCTGGAGCAGCGGCGCCGGGGCCGGAAGACCCTTGTGCGCCTGCCAGTCGCCGGTGAGCTTCAGGATGGCCATGACCGGCTCGGTCGGCTGGGCGCCGACGGACAGCCAGTACTGGGCACGCTCGGAGTTGACCTCGATGCGCGAGGGGTTCTGCACCGGGTGGTACAGACCGATCTCCTCGATGGCCCGGCCGTCACGGCGGGTACGGGAGTCGGCGACGACGATGCGGTAGTGAGGCGAACGGATCTTGCCCAGACGCTTCAGCTTGATCTTGACTGCCACTGGAGTGGTGTCTCCTGGTCTATGACGTGGTGGGGCACAACAAGATGCCACGTGGGGTTGCGGTACTCGGGGTGCCCGATGGACGCGTCAGCCGGAGGCGAGAGGGTTCCTGTGCGGCTGTCGAGTACAGCTAGCCATTGTGCCACACACCTGCGGCACGGCATCACCCGGCCGGCACCGCTGCCCACCTGGCGGAAGCAGTGTCAAAAAGGACGGTCAGCTCGCCGCAGCCACCACTTCCGGGATGCGGAACGGCTTCCCGCAGCCGCCGCACACGATCGGGGCCTGGGCCAGGACCGACGGAACGACGCGGACGTTGCGCCCGCAGTCGCAGACGGCCTTGACCCGCACCCCGCCGCCGGACGAGCCGTGCCGGGCGGCAGGCCCGCGGAAAGTGCGCTTGGTGTCTGCCGCGGTCGCGACCGTGTGCGCCTTGAGGGCGCGCTGGAGCCGCTCGATCGTCGGCCGGTAGCGCCGCCTCGCCTCGGGGTTGAGCGAGACCAGCGAGAAGCCGCTGCTGGGGTGCGGTTCCTCGGGATGGTCGAGCCCCATCTCCTCGGCGATCGCGAGGAATCTGCGGTTGTGGTAGCGGCCAGCGCGCGAGGTGTCGCGGACACCGCGCGCGGCGGCGATGCCGTGGACTGCCTCGTGCAGCAGTCGTTCGAAGGAGAGTTCGGCTCCGCAGGCGGACGAGGACTCTCCGATCAGGGACTCGGGCGCGGCTAGATCTGGCAGCTCGGGGTGGTACCGCTGAATGTCGGCCCACGCCTGCGCCAGCTCTGCGGCGAGAACAGGTGGTGTCGTGCTCACGTCGTGACAACGAGCCGGGGTGCCCCGGTGTTCCTATTCCGGGCCATCCCAAATAATTTGCACGTACCCGTCAGTTGCCATTGATGGGTCCTGACGAGGGCGGGTGCGCTGATCTGCGGAGGAGTCGCCCAGCACCCGTCAACACGGGGCGTACCCGCGCGTACGCCCCGGCGCGTAGACAAAGACCGCACGCCGGGGCATCACTTGCTCCGGGCGGCGCGAGTGGCGTCCCGGGCGCCGGCGGGCGTTCCCGGGGGACGCGGACCACGACAGCGACAGTACCGGGGGCGTTCCCGGCCTCCTGTACCGCCCCGCTTCCCGGAACCAGACGCGGTACGGCCGCGGCGACGCACGGTCGCGTTCCCTTCCCGTGGCGCGATCGGCTCGTCGGCGGCACTCTGGAAGCTGATATCCGCTCCGGCGCGGGGGCGCACGGCAGGGGCACGCAA
Source organism: Streptomyces sp. NPDC003016 (assembly GCF_053591455.1). Lineage (NCBI taxonomy): Bacteria > Bacillati > Actinomycetota > Actinomycetes > Kitasatosporales > Streptomycetaceae > Streptomyces > Streptomyces sp. NPDC003016. The sequence goes on along the minus strand of NZ_JBSFTV010000008.1, from coordinate 197,748 downwards.
GCATTGCCCTTCAACCCCTGGACTTGGTGCCGGATGCGGAGTTCCCTGACATACGGGGAGTACGAGCGCACGCACACGGGGGACGTCCATCAGGACACGTCATGACCTCTCGGCGGATTGGGGCGCTTTCGATGACACCTACGCTCGTCCGGCACCACCCGAACGCGGCTTCACCGCCGGCGACGGACGCGGGTACACGCGCCCGTGACTGGGCCGAGATCCAGGAACGGATGCTGGTCCCGTTGTACGAAGCGGCGTACGAACGGCTCGAGGCGGGCCCTGCCACCCGGCTGCTCGGTCTCGGCTGCGGCTCGGGGCTCGCCCTGCTGATCGCCGCGTCGCGCGGTGCGCACGTGACAGGCGTCGAAGCCGACCCCGCCCGGGTCGCGCTGGCCCGTGAGCGCCTGTTGTCGGACGCGTCGCAGAGCGGTGGCGGCCGGGAGGGCGCGCCTCACGGGGCCACCCGATTGTTCGAAGGCGGTTCGGCGGAGGTCTGCGACGCCTCCGTCCCCGCGTACAACCTCGTCACCGCGTTCGAACCACTGGGTTGCGCGGCCGGTGATTCCGACCGGCTCGCCGCGGCGCTCGAAAGCGCGATACCGCTCGCCGAGCGGGGCAGCGAAGTGGTCCTGGCCGGCTGGGGACCGCCCGAGCGCTGTGCGACCTCCGCGGTGCTGCGGGTCGCCTCCCGGCTGACCGAGAGCCCGCGCGCCGCCGGCCGCGGCTGGCGCCCCGCGCTCAGGGACGACCTGGAGGACGTGGCCTCGCGGGCCGGACTGAAACCGGACGGCTCGGGGCGGGTCGCGTGCCCCTTCGGTTACGCCGACATGGACAGCGCCGTACGCGGGCTCCTGTCGACCGGACTGTTCGACGCGGCCGTCCGGGCCACGGACCCGGCGCAGGTGAGGAAGGAACTCACCGAGGCCCTCCACCCCCACGTGCGGCGGGACGGAACGGTCTGGATGTCCAACGTCTTCCGCTACCTGATCGCGCGTACGCAGTGAACGGCGTGGGCGTCCGCCCCGGGAAGGAGCGGGCGCCCACGGCGCTGCACGCACTACGGCCGGGCGTCAGCCCATGAACTTCTTGAACTCGTCGGGCAGTTCGAAGTCCTGGCCGCTCTGGCCGGCCGGCAGGCCCAGCGCGCCGCCCGACTGCGCGGCCTGCTCGCGGCGCTCGGCCGCGGCCTGCTCCTCCAGCTTGCGCTTCATCGGGTTGCCGCTCTTGCGCTTGCCCTTGGCCTGCTTCTGCTGCTTCTTCTGACGGCCGGGGCCGCCGCCCATGCCCGGGATGCCGGGCATCCCCGGCATCCCGCCGCCCTGGGCCATCTTCGACATCATCTTGCGCGCCTCGAAGAACCGCTCCACCAGGTTCTTCACGGCACTGACGTCGACGCCCGAGCCCTTGGCGACACGGGCCCGGCGCGAACCGTTGATGATCGTCGGGTCCTGGCGCTCGGCGGGGGTCATCGACTTGATGATCGCGGCGGTACGGTCCACGTCGCGCTCGTCGATGTTGGCGATCTGCTCCTTGATCTGCCCCATGCCGGGCATCATGCCGAGCAGCTTGGAGATGGAGCCCATCTTGCGGACCTGCTCCATCTGGGCCAGGAAGTCGTCGAGCGTGAACTCCTTGGGCCCCTTCGCCAGTTTGGCCGCCATCGCTTCGGCCTCTTGCTGGCTGAAGGTCTGCTCGGCCTTCTCGATGAGCGACAGCATGTCGCCCATGCCGAGGATGCGGGACGCCATGCGGTCCGGGTGGAACGCGTCGAAGTCGTCCAGCTTCTCGCCGTTCGAGGCGAACATGATCTGGCGGCCGGTCACCTTGGCGATCGACAGGGCGGCGCCACCGCGGGCGTCACCGTCGAGCTTGGACAGCACCACACCGTCGAAGCCGACGCCGTCGCGGAAGGCCTCGGCGGTGTTGACCGCGTCCTGACCGATCATCGCGTCGACGACGAAGAGGACCTCGTCGGGGCTGACGGCGTCGCGGATGTCCGCGGCCTGCTGCATCAGCTCCTGGTCGATGCCGAGGCGGCCCGCGGTGTCGACGATGACGATGTCGTGCAGCTTGTTCTTGGCGTACTCGATGGAGTCCTTGGCGACCTGGACCGGGTCGCCGACGCCGTTGCCGGGCTCCGGCGCGTACACCGCGACACCGGCGCGCTCGGCGACGACGCTCAGCTGGTTGACGGCGTTGGGGCGCTGGAGGTCGCAGGCGACCAGGATCGGCGAGTGGCCCTGGCCCTTGAGCCACAGGCCCAGCTTTCCGGCGAGGGTCGTCTTGCCGGCGCCCTGGAGACCCGCAAGCATGATCACGGTGGGCGGGTTCTTGGCGAACCGCAGACGGCGGGTCTCGCCGCCGAGGATGCCGACGAGCTCCTCGTTGACGATCTTGATGACCTGCTGCGCCGGATTCAGCGCCTGCGAGACCTCGGCCCCGGCGGCACGCTCCTTGACCTGCTTGATGAACGTCCGGACGACGGGCAGCGCGACGTCCGCTTCCAACAGCGCGATACGGATCTCACGTGCCGTGGCGTCGATGTCCGCCTCGGACAGGCGGCCCTTGCCCCGGAGGTTTTTGAATGTCGCTGCGAGGCGGTCGGAAAGAGTATCGAACACGGCGGTCGCGAATCCTCGGGTCAGGGGGCGGGTGGTCACAGACGTCCCCCAGGGTAACTGTCTGTCCGTGTCGGGGTCTGCCCCCTGCTCCTTACCGCAGCGCGCCCTCCAGCGCCCCGGCCACCTCGGCCGCCTCGATCTCCGGGAGCGGGGCGCCTTCGGGGCCTGTGACGTAGAAGGCGTCGACCGCGTTCGCGCCCAGGGTCGACACATGCGCGCTGCGCACCCGTAGGTTCGCGGACTCCAGCGCGTGACCGATGCGGTGCAGCAGGCCCGGGGCGTCCTGGGCCCGGACCTCGATCACCGTCGCGAGCCGGGACCCGGCGGGGGCCACCGTGACGCGGGGCGGCGGGGCCTGCGCGCCCCGCCTGCGCGGGTTCTTCTCGTACGCGCGCTCCCGCTCCGCGAGGCGGGCCGGGATGTCGAGCGAGCCGTCCAGGGCGCGTACGAGATCGGCGCGCAGCCGGACCGCCTGGGGCAGCGATCCGTACTCCGCGGCCACCCGCCAGTCGAGCAGCAGTACGCCGGCCCGCGACGCGGGGGCGCCGGCCACCACCGAGGGCGGGAGTTCGGCGGCCCGCAGTTCCGCCGTGCGTACGGTCAGCCGGTGCATCGCCAGTACGCCGGCCACCGCGGGCAGGACACCGGGCTGGTCCGGCACGGCGATCAGCAGCTCGACGCCGAGCGGCTCCGGCTCCTCGGCCGCGTCCCCCCCGTGGCCCTCCGGCTGCGCGCGCAGCGAGAGGACGGGCCCACCGGTACGGAACGCCTCGACGGCGAGGCGCTCCTGCTCCGCGCTGGGAGCGGCGGGTTCGGGTTCGGCCGGGGCTTCGCCGGCGAGGACGGCGGCGACACGTTTCACCAGGTCGGCGACGAGCGAGGCGCGCCAGGTGGACCAGGCGGCGGGCCCGGTGGCCAGTGCGTCGGCCTCGGTGAGGGCGTGCAGGAGTTCGAGGGTGCCGGTCGCCTTGACCGCGTCGGCCACCGAGCGGACGGTGGCCGGGTCGTCCAGGTCGCGCCGGGTGGCGGTCTCGACGAGGAGGAGGTGGTGGCGTACGAGCGTGGCGATCACGCCGACGTCGTGCCGGTCGAAACCGATCCGGGTGGCCACGTCGCGGGCGATGATCTCGCCGGCCACCGAGTGGTCGCCGGGCCAGCCCTTGCCGAAGTCGTGCAGCAGGGCGGCGGTCAGCAGCAGGTCGGGGCGCCCGACCCGGCGGGTGAGCGCGGAGGCCCGTACGGCCGTCTCGACCAGGTGCCGGTCGACGGTCCAGGTGTGGACGGGGTTGCGCTGCGGACGGCACCGGACCCGCTCCCAGTCCGGCAGCAGCCGGGTGATGAGCCCTTCGGCCTCCAGCGCCTCCCACACCCCGACGGTCGCCTCGCCCGCGCCGAGGAGGGTGACGAGCTCCTCGCGCGCCTCGGCCGGCCAGGGCACGGGCAGTGGCCTGGCGACGGCCGCGAGGCGGCGTACGGCGTGCAGGGAGACGGGCAGCCCCGACTGGGCCGCCGCGGCGGCGGCCCGCAGCGGGAGCACGGCGTCGCGCTCGGGGCGCGCGGTGCGGGCGAGCACCACCTCGCCGTCCTGCTCGACGACTCCTTCCGCGAGCGGGGTGCGGTCGGTGGCGGGGGTCCTGCCGCCGAGCATGGCGCGCAGCCGGGGGCGCAGCGACCGGGCGCGCAGGACCCGGTTCACCTCGCGCCAGGTGACGTCGCCGGCGTACGAGATGGTGCGCGCCGCTTCGTACACCTCGCGCAGCAGGGTGTCGGCGTCCAGCAGGCCGAGCTCGGCGGCGACCTGGTCCTGTTCCTGGAGGGCGAGGCGGTCGGTGGCGCGTCCGGTGGTCAGGTGCAGTGCGTCGCGTACGTCGAGGAGCCGGCGCCGCGCCGCGTCGAGGCCCTCGCGCGGGGCGTCGGCGAGCCAGGAGGCGGCGACGGCGCGCAGGGCGGTGGCGTCGCGCAGACCGCCGCGCGCCTCCTTGAGGTCGGGTTCGAGGAGGTACTGCAGTTCGCCCTGGCGTACGGCCCGTTCCTGGCAGAGCTCGTGCAGTTCGGGCAGCCGCTTGGGGGCGAGGTTGCGCCAGTCGGCGAGTACGGCGGTGCGCAGTCCGGCGGTGACGCCGAGGTCGCCGGCGATGTGCCGGGCGTCGAGGAGCCCGAGGTGCACTTTGAGGTCCTCGGCGGCGGTGGTACGGGCCTCGGCGGACGTGCGTACGGAGTGGTCGAGGGCGATGCCCAGGTCCCACACCGGGTACCAGACACGGTCGGCGAGGGCTGCGATCGCGGCCTTGTCGGCGCTTCCGTCGTGCAGGAGGAGGAGGTCGAGGTCACTGCGCGGCGACAGTTCGCCCCGGCCGTATCCGCCGACGGCGACGAGGGCCGCGCCGCGCACCCCCGCCTCGAGGGCGGCCGTGGTGAACAGCGCGCCCAGCCAGTCGTCGGTCAGCCGGGCGAGGCCGGAGCGGCGCGGCGGCCCGGACCGCGACTTCTCCTGGAGAAGTCGCAGCCGGGCCGCCGCGTAGCCGCTGGGTCCCGAGTCGTCGGACGGTTCGGTGGTCACTTCTACGCTCGTCACCCAGCAGCTCCCGTTTCATGCGTTCCGGTCGAAGGGCATCCGGTCAGAGGGCGTCCGGGCCGCGTTCGCCGGTCCGTACCCTGACCGCCGTCTCGACCGGCACGCTCCACACCTTGCCGTCACCGATCTTGCCGGTACGGGCGGCTTTCACCACCACGTCGATGAGCTGTTCGGCGTCACTGTCCTCGACCAGCACCTCGATCCGGATCTTCGGTACGAGATCGACCGTGTACTCGGCGCCCCGGTAGACCTCGGTGTGGCCGCGCTGGCGGCCGTAGCCGCTGGCCTCGGTGACCGTGAGTCCCTGGACCCCGAAGGCCTGGAGGGCCTCCTTGATCTCGTCGAGCCGGTGCGGCTTCACGACCGCGGTGATGAGCTTCATGCGTCCACCTTCTTGTTCTGCGTCGCGGCGCCCGCCCTGTCGGTCCGGCCGGGCTCGGACACGGCCGTGCGGGAGGCCGAACCGCCGCCCGCTCCGCTGAAGTCGTACGCCGTCTCGGCGTGTTCGACCTGGTCGATGCCCAAGACCTCGTCGTCCTCGGGGACCCGCATGCCCATCACCTTGTCGATGACGAAGGCGAGGAGCGCGGAGACCACCAGAGAGTAGGCCAGTACGGCGACGACGCCCACGGCCTGCTTGCCGAGCTGGTCGAGCCCGCCGCCGTAGAAGAGGCCCTTGGCGTCGGACTGGACGCCGCCGGTGGCGAAGAAGCCGACGAGCAGCGAGCCGGCGATGCCGCCGACGAGATGGACGCCGATGACGTCCAGGGAGTCGTCGTAACCCAGCTTGTACTTGAGGCCGACGGCCATCGCGCACAGCAGACCGGCGATGACGCCGACGGCGATCGCGCCGAGCGGGCTGACCGAGCCGCCGGCCGGGGTGATCGCGACGAGGCCCGCGACGGCGCCGGAGGCGGCGCCCAGGGTGGTGAACGAGCCGTGCCGGATCTTCTCGTACGCCAGCCAGGCGAGCATGGCGGCGGCGGTGGCGACCTGGGTGTTGAGGAACATCACGGCGCCGACGCCGTCGTCGTTGCCCAGCCAGGAGCCGGCGTTGAAGCCGAACCAGCCGAACCACAGGAGTCCGGCGCCGAGCATCACCAGCGGCAGGCTGTGCGGGCGCATCGGGTCCTTCTTGAACCCGACGCGCTTTCCGATGACGAGGATGACGCCGAGCGCCGCGGCGCCGGCGTTGATGTGGACGGCCGTGCCGCCCGCGAAGTCGATGACGCCCATCTCGAAGAGCCAGCCGCCGGTGCCCCACACCCAGTGCGCGACCGGGAAGTAGACGGCGGTGACCCACAGGGCGACGAACAGCGCCCAGGCGGTGAACTTGACGCGGTCGGCCAGGGCGCCGCTGATCAGGGCGGGGGTGAGGATCGCGAACATCAGCTGGAAGGCGGCGAAGACGTAGACCGGGATGGTGTAGCCGTCCCAGAGCTCCGTGACTCCGATGCCGCTCAGTCCGACGTACTCCGACGACCAGCCGACGACCGAGCCGATGTCGGTGCCGAAGGCGAGGCTGAAGCCGTACAGCACCCAGAGGACCGTGACGATCCCGAGGCTGATGAAGCTCATCATCAGCATGTTCAGGGTGGACTTGACGCGGACCATGCCTCCGTAGAAGAAGGCCAGGCCCGGCGTCATGAGCATCACCAGGGCGGAACAGATGAGCATGAAGCCGGTATTGGCGGCAGACAGTTCGGTCGTGTCTGCGGCAAGCGTCGTGATGCCTGGAGGCATCGGCGTCTCCTCGTCGTCGGTGCGGCCCGTGCGGGGGCGGAGCCTGGTGGCCTGCCGGCCTGCTGGCCGGTTCGGCAGCAAAGGGGTGCGCCGCTTATGGGCCATGAGGTTGGCGCAGCGCCGTTTCGGCCGATGCCGCCCGATGTTTCGCACCAGTGACGAAGAGGTCGTGCGTGTTACGTACGGGTGAACCGCCGGGCCGGGGCCGCGTGCCGCCGGTACCCTCTGCCCACAGCAGGCACCGCACAGCGAAAACCGGCCGCGCCCGCCACCCGGTTGGCCTGGCGCGGGGGAGCCGAGTCGGGCTTTACGGGGTGGCCGGTCGCGGCCGGCGTCTGTGGCGGCGCGGGGGCCGGGGCCTCAGACCGCTTCCGCGGCTTCGGGCAGCTGGGCTGCGAGCCTGTCGGTGAGATCGAGGACTTCGGCGACGTCGCCGAAGTCCCTGGCGGCGGTGTCGACGGTCTTGCGGAGCCGGTTGTTCACCCGCTCGGAACGGACGCGCCTGGCGACCGCGAGGGCCTTTTCGGCCAGTACGACGGACTGCTCGGGTTCGCGCTTCAGCAGATGCACGGTGGCCATGCCGATGAGGTTGAGTGCGTACGAACGCTGGTGTTCGTCGTCCTTGCCGAAGAGCTCCACCGCGCGCTCCATGACGGGCTCGGAGAGCGAGGCGTAGGTGGGGCTGCGTCCGGCGACATAGGCCAGGTCGCGGTACGAGTGGGCGTTCTCGCCGTTCAGCTCGGCCTCGGAGAAGAAGCGGATCCAGTCCGGCTCGGGCTCGCCGTCCAGGCCCGCGTCCGCGAAGGTGTCCTCGGCCATCCGGACGGCCCGCTTGCACTTGCTGGGCTGCCCGATGTTGGCATAGGCGCGGGCCTCCATCGCATACAGCATCGCCTGGGTCCGGGGCGTGGCGCAGTCGCGGCTGCCGTACTGCGCGAGGTGGACCAGTTCCAGCGCGTCGTCGGGACGGCCGAGGTGGATCATCTGGCGGCTCATGCTCGACAGGACGTAGCTGCCGAACGGTTTGTCGCCGGCTTCCTTGGCCGCGTGCAGGGCGAGCACGAAGTACTTCTGCGCCGTGGGCTGCAGGCCCACGTCGTAACTCATCCAGCCGGCCAGCTCGGCCAGTTCGGCGGCGCATTTGAAGAGCCGCTTGGACGTGGCCTCGGGCTGCGGCTCCTGGAGCAGGTCCGTGACTTCGTGGAGCTGTCCGACGACGGCCTTGCGCCGCAGCCCGCCGCCGCACTGGGCGTCCCACTGGCGGAACATCATGGTCGTGGACTCCAGCAGGTCCAGCTCCGGCCCCGAGAGCCGGGACGGCCGCCGCGAGGACGCGGCCGTCTCCGGGCGGCCGGGGACGGCGGGGGGCCCGGGGACGAGCCAGCGCTGCATGGGCTCGATGAGGGCGGGCCCCGCGGCGAGCGCCAGCGAGGTCCCGAGGAAGCCGCGCCGCGCGAGCATCAGGTCGCTGCGCGAGAACTCGCTGAGCAGGGCGACCGTCTGGGGGCCCGCCCAGGGCAGGTCGACTCCGGACACGGAGGGTGACTGATGCGCGGAGCGCAGTCCGATGTCCTCGACGGCGACGACGCTGCCGAACCGTTCGGAGAAGAGCTCGGAGAGGATGCGCGGGATCGGCTCGCGCGGCTGCTCGCCGTCCAGCCAGCGGCGCACCCGTGAGGTGTCCGTGCTGATGTGGTGCGCGCCCATCTGGCGCGCTCTGCGGTTCACCTGGCGTGCGAGCTCGCCCTTCGACCAGCCGCTGCGCACGAACCACGAGCCCAACTGCTCGTTCGGGCGCTTTCCAGCGTTCGTACCGCCTGCGCCACTGCCGCCCACTGGAACGCCCCCATCCACTGAAACCTCTATGCGCGAACCCGTAACAGAATGCCGCGAGTTGCGGCCTGCTGTCCGAGGAATGCCCCCCTCGAACAGGAATCCGGCTTGCCTCCGGCATACCCGCACGTGTCGTGATCTCCGGCGGTTCGTGCACCGAAAGTAATCCTACGATCACCCATCCGGCCATGGTGATTCCATAAACGCCACCATTCGCCACCCCTTCGAATGAACTCTCCCGGGGCCGGGAGCGCTTCACTTGACATACAACGATCGAGAGTCGGCGGAGCGGTGCGCGCCGGGGCGTGCGGCCCGGTCCGCACCACCTCTCACGACACCGTGCGCCGCCGGACCGGATCGGTCCGGGCACAGCGGAGCGTCACAGAGCGGCTCCGCGCCGTAACCACCGGCGCACTCGAACCGTTGGAGGGGGCATGGGCTTCACGATCGGCCGGGAGACACTGTCCGGCGCACGGCGCCGCGACCGCATGTCGGACTGCACCACAGTGGCCGAGTACACCGGACTGTGGGGCTGGGCCGTGGTGCCGGGCGCCAGAGCGTCGACGGCGGGGCCGGCCGGCTCCGCCGGTTCGGCGGGCTCCGCCTCGGCGAAGTCCGTTTCCGCCCGCGCCGGAGCGCGGCACTGCTCGTGCGGCGACATCGCGTGCCGGGCACCGGGCGCCCATCCGCTGGACTTCGCGCCCGAGGTGCCCGCGGGCGCCACCCTCGACGAGGTCACCACGGCCTGGTCCGGGTTCCCCGGCGCGGCGGTGCTGCTGCCCGTGGGCCGTACGTTCGACCTCATCGAGGTCGCCGAGGCCGCCGGGCGCCGGGCGCTCGTACGGCTGGAACGGATGGGGCTGCCGCTGGGGCCGGTGGCCGCGACGCCGGAAGGGCGGGCCCACTTCTTCGTCGCCCCGGGAGCAGCCGCCGAGCTGCCCCGGCTGCTCTACCGGATGGGCTGGGACGACGCGGACCTCGATCTGCGCGGGCTGGGCCCCGGCGACCACATCGTGGCGCCGCCGTCCGACCTCGGCGGCCTCGGTCCGGTCCGCTGGCTCCGGCCGCCGGTGCTGGACACGGCGCAGTCACCGCCGCAGGCCCGGCTGCTGCTGGGAACGCTGGCGTACATCGCGCACCGTTCCCCGGCGTAGCGGCGCACCGGGAACGGCAATCGCCGGACGGCTCGCATCGAGCTCGTCCGGCGATTCTCTGCGTCGGTCGAGGGCCGGTCGGCAACCGGGCCGGGGTCCGGGGCCGAACCCCGGGCTAGTCGCCGATGAGCGCGTCGACGAACGCCTCCGGTTCGAACGGCGCGAGGTCGTCCGCGCCCTCCCCCAGGCCGATCAACTTCACCGGTACGCCGAGCTCGCGCTGGACCGCGATCACGATGCCGCCCCGGGCCGTGCCGTCCAGCTTCGTCAGTACGATGCCGGTGATGTTCACGACCTCGGCGAACACCCGCGCCTGCACCAGGCCGTTCTGTCCCGTCGTCGCGTCCAGCACCAGCAGCACCTCGTCGAGCGGGCCGTGCTTCTCCACGACACGCTTGACCTTGCCGAGTTCGTCCATGAGCCCGGTCTTGGTGTGCAGCCGTCCCGCCGTGTCGATGAGTACGACGTCGGCGCCCTCGGCGATGCCCTCCTTCACCGCGTCGAAGGCGACCGACGCCGGGTCGCCGCCCTCGGGGCCGCGCACCGTGCGCGCGCCGACCCGCTCACCCCAGGTCTGGAGCTGGTCGGCGGCGGCGGCGCGGAAGGTGTCCGCGGCGCCGAGCACCACGCTGCGGCCGTCGGCCACCAGGACGCGGGCGAGCTTGCCGGTGGTGGTGGTCTTGCCGGTGCCGTTGACGCCGACGACCATGATCACGCCCGGGGTGTCCAGGCCGCTCTCGGTCTTCACCGCCCGGTCCATGTCCGTACCGAGCAGGTTCAGCAGCTCCTCGCGGAGCAGGAGGCGCAGGTCGCCCGGCGTACGCGTACCGAGCACCCGTACGCGCTCACGCAGCCGGTCGACCAGTTCCTGGGTCGGGGCGACGCCGACGTCCGCGGTGAGCAGCGTCTCCTCGATCTCCTCCCAGGTGTCCTCGTCGAGGTGTTCGCGGGAGAGCAGGGTCAGCAGACCCTTGCCGAGCGTGTTCTGCGAACGGGCGAGCCGGGCGCGCAGCCGCACCAGGCGGCCGGCGGTGGGCTCGGGGATCTCGATCTCGGGCGCGACGGGTTCGGCGACGACCGGATCCTCGACGGCGACGGGCTCCTTGACGGCGGTCGACGCGTCCGGGAGGCCCACCTCCTCGATGGTCCGGCGCGCTTCGTCGCGCGGTGGCGCCGCGTCCTCGCCGACCTGCGGTTCGGCGGGCGGGGCGGTGATGGTCGGCGTGCTCGGCGGCGCCTGGGGCGGCAGCTGCTTCTTCTTGCGGCTGCTGACCACGAGCCCGCTGATCGCGCCGATCGCGACCAGGGCGATGACTACAGCAAGGATGACGATTTCCATAACCCACCCAGTATCAGCCACACCCGTACCCGAAGAGGCTCCTCGGAGGATCACACGAGGTACATGGTGGGGATTTGGACCTTTTGGGGGGAGCGTGCGCAACTGTGCCCGTAAGATGCTGTTGATCCCCCCACCACCGCACGGAGTTCCCCCATGCCTGAAACGTCCGCCCCCGAGTCCGAGGGCGCGATAGAGACCCGCGGTCTCGAGCCCGTTCCCGACCATGAGCGCTCGGGCCGCGTCCGCGAGCTCTTCCCCACCTGGGTCGCCGCCAACATCAGCGTGCTCCTGCTCACCATGGGCGCCGGCCTGGTCGTCTTCAACGGCCTGAACTTCTGGCAGGTGCTGGCCGTGGCCGTCGCCGGGCCCGTCGTCTCGTACGGGCTCGTCGGCCTGATCTCGATCGCGGGCAAGCGCGGCGGGTCCCCCGGCATGGCGCTCTCCCGCGCCGTCTTCGGCCAGCGCGGCAACCTCTTCCCCGGCTCGCTGATCTGGGTCGCGCGCTGGGGCTGGGAGACGATCAACGCGGTGACCGGTGCGTACGCCGTGCTGACCGTGCTCGATCTGCTCTTCGGCATCAAGAGCAACACCACGCTGATCGTCGTGACGCTGCTGCTCTTCGTCGGCTGCACCTTCCTGGTGTCGGGTCTGGGCATCAACGCCCTGCGCCGGTGCAGCACCTGGTCGACGTACTTCTTCGGCGCCTTCAGCGTGCTCGTGCTGGTCTATCTGATCGCCGGCACCGACTGGTCCGCCGTGTTCGCCAAGCCCGCCGGTTCCACCGCGATGATGATCGCGGGCATCGGCACCATCGCGGCCGGCGGCATCAGCTGGGTCCCCTCGGGCCCGGACTTCACGCGCTATCTGCCGCGTACGGCGTCGGGCAAGGCCCTGGTCTCCACGACCGTCGGCGGCGCGGGTGTCGTCGTACTGCCGATGGTGGTGATGGGCGCGGTCATGGCCGTCAGTACGCCGGACCTGGCGTCGGCCGCCGACCCGGTGTCCTTCATCGGCGAGCTGCTGCCGACCTGGATCGCCGTTCCGTACCTGCTGATCGCCCTGATCGGCATGCTGCTGATCAACTCGATGTCGATGTACTCGGCCGGCTTCACGGCGCAGACGCTGGGCATCACGGTGCCGCGGGCCTGGGCCGTGAGCGTCAACGCGGTCATCAGCCTGATCTTCGGCTTCCTGCTGATGGTGGTGGCGACGAGCTTCTTCGGTTCGTTCATCTCCTTCCTGACGCTGCTGGCCGTGGCGTTCTCCGCGTGGATCGGCGTGTTCGGTGTGGACATGCTCAGCCGTCGTACGTACGACGGTGAGGCGCTCATGGACACCACCCGCACCAGTGGTTACTGGTACCGGGCCGGTTTCGCCTGGCAGGCCATGGTGGCGTGGGGCGTCGCCCTGGTGGCGGGCCTGCTGTTCACCAAGGTCGACTGGTTCACCGGGCCGCTCGCCGGTTCCTGGATCGGGCGCAACGGCCTGGGCTGGGCGGCGACGGTCGTCGTGGCGGCGCTGCTGTACGCGGTCCTGCCGAGGACGAAGCCCGTGGCCCCGGCCGCGACGCCGGAGCCGCGGACCGAGGCCGGGCGCGAGGCCGAGCCCGCCAAAAGCCTGTCCGTCTGACCTGACCCGGCTGACGTAACCGCGCGACACGACGGAACTGCCCCGGCTCAGCGTCTGAGCCGGGGCAGTTCCGTCGTCGAGGAGAGGGGCAGCGGGGGTTAGCCCATCTCCTCCAACGCCTTGCCCTTGGTCTCCTTCACGAACTTGAGCACGAAGGGGATCGAGAGCACGGCGAAGACCGTGTAGATCACGTACGTCCCCGAGAGGTTCCACTCGGAGAGGCTCGGGAAGCTCGCGGTGATCGCCCAGTTGGCGATCCACTGCGCGGAGGCGGCGACGCCGAGCGCGGCGGCGCGGAGCCGGTTCGGGAACATCTCGCCGAGGAAGACCCAGACCACGACACCCCACGAGAGGGCGAAGAAGAGCACGAAGACATGGGCCGCGACCAGCGCGACGATGCCCTCGACGTGCGGCAGCTTGCCGTCGACCAGGTTCGCGGAGAAGGCCCAGGCCTCGAAGGCCAGGGCGAGCGCCATGCCGGTCGAGCCGATGAGCGCGAGCGGCCTGCGGCCGATCCGGTCGACGAAGATCATGGCGATCACGGTGCCGACGATGTTGATGATCGACGTGGTGAACGAGTAGAAGAAGGAGTCGCTCGGGTTGATGCCGACCGACTGCCACAGCGTCGCGGAGTAGTAGAAGGCGACGTTGATGCCGACCAGCTGCTGGAAGACCGAGAGGCCGATACCGACCCAGACGATGGGCAGGAAACCGAAGCGGCTGCCGAGGAGGTCCTTGAACGTGGACTTGTGCTCACTGTGCATCGCGTGCTCGATCTCGGAGACGCGCAGGTCGAGGTTGACGTTCTTGCCCTCGACGTCGGCCAGGATCTTCTTGGCCTTGTCGACCTTGCCCACGGAGATCAGGAAGCGCGGCGACTCGGGGATGACGAAGGAGAGCAGGCCGTAGAGCACGGCCGGGACCACCATGACGCCGAGCATGACCTGCCAGGCCTCGATGCCGAGCAGCTTGCCGCGCTGGTCGCCGTCGGCGAGGTTGAGGATGCCCCAGTTGACGAGCTGGGAGACGGCGATGCCGATGACGATGGCGGCCTGCTGGAAGGCACCGAGGCGGCCTCGGTATGCCGGCGGGGCGACCTCCGCGATGTAGGCGGGGCCGATGACCGAGGCCATGCCGATGGCGATGCCGCCGAGGACCCGCCAGAAGGCGAGGTCCCACAGGGCGAAGGGAAGCGCGGAGCCGACGGCACTGATCGTGAACAGCGCGGCCGCGATCTGCATGACGCGGATACGGCCGATGCGGTCGGCGATGCGGCCCGCGGTGGCGGCGCCGATGGCACAGCCGATCAGGGCGATGGCGATGACCTGCGCGAGGGTCGCGGACCCTACGTCGTACTTGCCTCGGATGCCCTCGACCGCGCCGTTGATGACGGAGCTGTCGTAGCCGAAGAGGAAACCGCCCATCGCGGCCGCGGCCGTGATGAAAATGACGTGGCCGAGGTGATCCGGGTGGGCTTCGCGGGCTCCGGACGCCGGTGGTTGCGCAGTGCTGGTCACATTAACTCCTGGTGCCTGGCCGCGTTGCCTGGCGTGGGGGGCAAGCACTTCAAGTGGGGCACAACATCGAGTGGCCCACCACTTGAAGGTAAAAACGACGTTGCCGAGACTATGCCTTCAAGTTTCGAAGTCAAGAGGAAGGCGTAGTGAATTTTGTGACCACGGCATGGTGGCTTGTGTTCAAGTTTTGAAGATTGTTGAGGGCTGTCAGCGAAGACGCTGGCTGATGACCTTGGAAACACCGTCCCCCTGCATGGAGACGCCGTACAGCGCGTCGGCGACCTCCATCGTCCGCTTCTGATGAGTGATCACGATCAGCTGGGAACTCTCCTGGAGCTCTTCCATGATCCCGATCAGCCGCTGGAGATTGGTGTCGTCGAGCGCGGCCTCGACCTCGTCCATCACATAGAACGGACTCGGCCTGGCCTTGAAGATCGACACCAGGATGGCCACGGCGGTCAGCGACCGCTCTCCGCCGGAGAGCAGCGAGAGCCGCTTCACCTTCTTGCCCGGCGGCCTGGCCTCGACCTCGACCCCCGTGGTGAGCATGTTGTCGGGATCCGTCAGAATCAGCCGGCCCTCGCCCCCCGGGAAGAGCCGCGCGAAGACCCCTTCGAACTCCCTCGCGGTGTCCCGGAACGCCTCGCTGAAGACCTGCTCAACGCGCTCGTCGACCTCTTTGATCACCCGCATCAGGTCGGTGCGCGTCTTCTTCAGGTCTTCAAGCTGCTCGGAGAGGAACTTGTGCCGCTCCTCCAGCGCCGCGAACTCCTCAAGGGCGAGCGGATTCACCTTTCCGAGCTGCTGGTACGCCCGTTCGGCCGCCTTGAGCCGCTTCTCCTGCTCCGCGCGCACGAACGGCCGCGGCTGATCGCGGCCCTCCTCCGGATCCTCCGGCGCCTCCCCGCCCCCGACGGGCGGCGACGGCGGCACGGGCCGGTCGGGCCCGTACTCCGCCACCAGTACCACCGGTTCCACGCCCAGTTCCTCCAGCGCCCTGACCTCCAGCTGCTCGATGCGCAGCCGCTTCTCCGCGCCGAGCACCTCACCGCGGTGAACCGAATCGGTCAGTTTGTCGAGTTCGCCCTTCAGGTCCCGGCCGCGGTCACGCTCCGCCACGAGTTCGCGCTCGCGCTCCGCCTTGGCCGCTTCGGCCGCGACGCGCTCCTCATCGGCCCGTACGAGTGAGACCTCGACGTGGGCCAGCAGCTGACGTGCTCCCGACGCGACGGCCCCCGCCACCTGTGCCTCGTGCCGCAGTCGCGCGCGCCGCTGCTCGGCGCGCGCCCGCTCCTCGCGCTCGGCGCGCGCCCCCCGGTCGAGTGCGTCCGCCCGCCCGGCGAGGCCCTTCACCCGCTCCTCGTGCGTACGGACCTGGAGCCTGGCCTCCATCTCCGTCTGGCGGGCACGGGCCCCGTCGGCGGCCAGCCGGTCCCGCACGGAAGTGTCCGGCTCGTCTTCCCCCCGGTCTCCGAAGGGGGAGGACTCCTCGGCCACCAGGAGCCGTTCCGCCAGCTCCTGTGCCTCCTCGGTGGCGCGCTCCAGCGCGTCGCGGGCCCCGGCGGCGGCAGCGGCCGACCGCTCGGCCTCGTCCGCCGCGCCGCGCGCCTGCCCGGCGAGCCGCCCGAGCCGCTGCGCGACCCCGGACTTCTCCCGGTCGGCGGTCCTGCGCCGCTCCGTCAGCTCCT
Organism: Streptomyces sp. NPDC003016; assembly: GCF_053591455.1. NCBI lineage: Bacteria > Bacillati > Actinomycetota > Actinomycetes > Kitasatosporales > Streptomycetaceae > Streptomyces > Streptomyces sp. NPDC003016. The sequence continues at coordinate 181,649 of NZ_JBSFTV010000008.1, read as the reverse complement.
CCACGAGCGCGGCAGCCGCGTCACGCCGCTCCCCGGCGCGGTGCTGCTCCCCGGCCAGCTCTTCGCACCGTACGGCCAGCTCCGCCAGCTCGGCGGCGGCCTCGTCGACGGAGGCCCGCACCTCCAGCAGACTCGGCGCCCCGGCCGACCCGCCCTGCGCGAAGTGCGCCCCGAGGACATCGCCCTCGGCGGTCACAGCGGTCAGTCCGGGTTGTTCGGCGACCAGATCCTCGGCGTCCTCCAGTGTTCCGACGACGACCATGTCCCGTACGAGCCGCCGCACCGCGGGCATCAGCTCCGCGGGCCCCCGCACGAGGTCGGCGACGGCCGGAGCCCGGCCGGCCGCACGGCGGGACGCGGCCGCCACCGCGCCTTCCGCGGCCGACGCGCCGGGAGCGTCTTCGGGACGGCCCGGCCGGGCCCCGTGGTCCCCCCGGGCAGAGGCGTCTGCCTGTCCGCGACCGCCACCGGGGTCATCGGGGCACCCGGCGTCGCCGTCCACCTCGGCCCGGGCGGACACCGCGGCCCGGGCAGGGACACTTCCGCCCGCCTGCGGTGCGGTACTGCCCAGCAGGAGCACCGCCCGGCCCGCGTCCTGCTTGCGCAGGAGCCGGATCGCGTCGGCGGCCGTGGCCGGGCCGGTCACCGCGAGCGCGTCCGCCGCGGCGCCCAGCGCCGCCGCGACGGGGATCTCGAAGCCCGGGGTCACCGTGAGGAGCTCCGCCGCCGGGCCCAGCAGTCCGACCGGCCGGGGCCGCGCTCCGAGCAGCGCGCCCGTGCCGTCCTTGCGCCGCAGTCCCAGGGCCAGCGCGTCGTGCCGGGCGGATGTCGCGGCCCGCCGGCGCTCGGTGGAGGTGGCCGCCTCCCGGGCGGCCGTGAGCGCGGCCTCCGCCTCGGCGAGCTCCCGCCTGGCCGCCTGGTACTGCTCCGCCAGGTCGGCATCGCCCGCGTCCAGCTGCTCCACCTCGGCCCTGAGCTGCTCGTACTCCTCCTGCGCGGCGGCGGCCCGCTCCTGGGCGCCCTCGTGCGCGGCGGCCAGCCGGTCGATCTCGGCCTGGGCCGAACCGGCCCGGCTGCGGGCGGCGTTGACCTGGCCGCTCAGCCGGGCGAGGCCCTCGCGCCGGTCGGCGATGGCGCGGGCGGCGTCCTTGAGCCTGCGCTCCTCGGCGGCCAACTCCCGTTCGAGTCCGGCCCGGTGCTCGACCGTGTCGTCCAGTGCCCGCTGCGCCGCCTCCAGCGCGGCTGCCAGTTCCGCCTCCTGCTCACGGATCCTGGCGGCCTCGCGCTCCATGCTTTCGGGATCCCTGAACCCCTGGCCGCGCCGCTCCTCCTCGGGGGCGGCCGTCGCGCTCTTCACCCGGGCTTCGGCGAGCGAGACCGTGCCGCGCACCCGCTCGGCCAGCTGTGACAGCTCGTACCAGGTCTGCTGTGCCCGCTGCAGTCGCGGCGCGAGGCGGCGCACCTCCGCCTCCAGGTCGGCCTCGCGCACCAGCGCGGCCTCCAGCTGCGCCTGGGCCGCGTCCTTGCGCTCCTTGAGCGCCGCCTCGTCGGCGAGCTCCGCGCGCAGTGCGTCGCGCAGTTTCACCAGGTCGTCGGCGAGCAGCCGCAGCCGGGAGTCGCGCAGGTCCGCCTGGATGACGGCCGCCCGCCGTGCCACCGCGGCCTGCCGCCCCAGCGGCTTGAGCTGTCGCCGCAGCTCATCGGTCAGATCCTGTATGCGCGAGAGATTCGCCTGCATCGCGTCCAGCTTGCGCAGCGCTTTCTCTTTCCGCTTGCGGTGCTTGAGAACACCCGCGGCCTCCTCGATGAAAGCCCTGCGCCCCATCGGATCGGCATGCAGTACGGAGTCGAGCCGGCCCTGCCCGACGATCACGTGCATCTCCCGCCCGATACCGGAGTCGGAGAGCAGCTCCTGGATATCGAGCAGTCGGCACGTATCGCCATTGATCTGATATTCGCTGCCGCCGTTGCGGAACATGATCCGCGTAATGGTCACTTCGGCGTAGTCGATGGGCAGCGCGCCGTCGGAGTTGTCGATGGTCAGCGAGACCTCGGCGCGGCCGAGCGGCGGCCGTCCGGTCGTCCCGGCGAAGATGACGTCCTCCATCTTGCCGCCGCGCAGCGACTTCGCTCCCTGCTCTCCCATCACCCAGGACAGCGCGTCCACCACGTTGGACTTGCCCGAACCATTGGGCCCTACGACACAGGTGATGCCTGGTTCGAACCGCAGTGTTGTGGCCGATGCGAAGGATTTGAAACCGCGGAGAGTCATGGCCTTGAGATGCACCGCCGCACTCTACCTTTCACCGGCGGTTTCACCCGTGAACGCGCAGGGCACATCAGACGGTAAGGAAGAGGTCCAGCGCCGGACGGCGCAAAAAAGAAGGGACGCCGAAGCGTCCCTTGCAATGTCTTGCTGATAGATCTTGAGCAGATCTCAAGCGGCTGATACGGACAGCCCGACGGGTTCTTCTACGGACCCGATCAGGTGAGCGCAGGCTCCGCCTGGGGTACGTCGATGTCGATGCTGTCGAGCAGCGAATCTCCGCGGTGGTGAGCGGCGGCGCTCAGCTCGTCGTTCTCGGACTGAATCCGGTTGAGCTCGGACTCAAGATCCTGAACGCGCTGCTGAAGCCGTCGCATCTCGGCGAGGAGTCGCGGGTCGGAGCCGCCGACGTAACCGAGAAGCGCCTTTGCCATGATGGATGGTCCTCCACACTGAGTGACCGACCGAAGCGGTGGTGGGTCGTGAGGGAATCGCACCCGCGGTGCTTGTCATCTCTGTTGTTCTCAATGCCAAACAGCTAAGGTGCGCGGGGCTTCCAGAGTCTCACCAAAAAGTTTGACGGTCAACACGATCACGCCCCGTATCGACGGGCGACCCGGGGGCGCGCGGCCGCGAATGCGCGGCGCCGCCTCTGCTGCGGGGCCCTGGGGGCGTGGAGATCATCCTTACCTCGGCAGCTTTCCACGGCGAGCGTTTCTTGACAACCACCAGGTCGTTTCTGCTCCAAGCCCCTGACATGGGCATCTCCGGAATGCGTCGGCAGGCCCGTACGCCGGGATCCGGTCAGCGGATCGCGAAGCCCGTATAGCCGCCGCGCGGTGTGCTCCAGATCTCAGTCACTCCGTCAACGTGCCCGGGAGTGTCGGAGGAGCGCAGCCACTCCAGCAGACGGTGGCAATTCTCACGCGGCCCCTCGGCGACCACCTGCACCCGGCCGTCGTCCAGATTGAGGGCGAAGCCGGTGAGCCTTCCGATTTCCAGAGCGTTTTCCCTGGTGAACCAGCGGAATCCCACTCCCTGTACTCGGCCGCGTACCCAAGCGGTGAGCCGTACCTCTTCGTTCATGGCTGCACGCTAACTGGCCAATAGCTCAGGAGACACTTCACCCCCACCCGTCATGGCGTACAGTCCCGACGAAATAATCCCTCACTCTTTCGGGTGAGGCGCATTGACGTGGACCACGTCGAGCAAGCATGAGGAAGGCACAGCAGATGGGACGCCATCGTCGTTCCGCCGCCGGGCCCGTCGCAGCGGAACACGCGGACGACCCGGCAGGCCGGCTCCAGGGTGGTGCTCGCCGCCGGAAGAAGCGGACCGCGCCCGTACGCACCGGGCTGCTCGGCGTCTCCGCCGCCGTGGCGCTGGGCGCCGTGGCGGTCACCTCCGGGGTGCTGCCCGGCGGGGACAGCTACTCCATCAGCGGTGGCGGTGCCGGCGACCGGGTCCGCGCCGAAGGCCCGGCCGGGCTCGAAACGCAGGGCGGCAGCACGGGGGAACCCACGGACACGGTGGCGACACCCGCTCCCGACGGCGACGAGCGTGCGCACGCGCCGTCGAAGTCCCCCTCGCCGAAGCCCACGCAACCCACGAAAACCGCGAAGCCCTCCGCCAAGCCCTCGGCCAAGCCGTCCGCGGAGCCTTCCGAGCGGCAGACGGTCGCGGACAGCCGTACCGGCGCCGACAAGCCTGCCGAGTCGCGGAAGAGCCCGAAGCCCGGACGCACCACTTCCGCCCCCACGGCGAAGGCCCCGGAGAACGAGAAGGGCGGCGGAAGCGGCAACGCCACCGGCTCCGGCTCCGAAGCCACCGCCGAGGCCACCGTCCTGGCCCTGGTGAACCAGGAACGGGCGAAGGCGGGCTGCTCCCCGGTCCGGGCCGACGCCTCGCTGGCCCTGCTCGCCGAGAACTTCAGCCAGGACATGGCCGCCCGCGGCTTCTTCGACCACACCGACCCGGACGGGGCGACCCCCTGGGACCGCGCCGAGAAGGCGGGCATCGACGGCCTGGGCGGCGAGAACATCGCCCGCGGCCAGGCCGACGCCGAGTCGGTGATGGACGCCTGGATGAACAGCGAAGGCCACCGGGCGAACATACTGAACTGCAACTTCAAGACCCTGGGTGTCGGCGTGCACATGGGCCCGGGCGGCCCCTGGTGGACCCAGAACTTCGGCTTCTGACCGCCACCGCCACTCCTCTCGCCACCGCCCCTGCCCTCGCAGTCGGCGCCGTCGTGTCGCGCGTTACGCGGGGAGGCGCGGCGGGCGCTGACAGCGGGGGCAGAAGTAGCTGGAGCGGTTCATCCAGGGGCGCCGGCGCATCGCCGTACCGCAGCGACGGCAGGGCTCGTCCTCACGCCCGTACGCGTCCAGGGACCGCTCGAAGTAGCCCGACTCGCCGTTCACGTTGACGTAGAGGCTGTCGAAGCTGGTGCCGCCGACGGCGAGCGCGGCGTTCATGACGTCCCGGGCGTGACCGAGGAGCTCGGCCGCGCGGGGGCGTGTGAGGGACGCGGTGGGGCGCTCGTAGTGCAGCCGCGTGCGCCACAGCGCCTCGTCCGCGTAGATGTTGCCGACGCCGCTGATCAGCGACTGGTCGAGCAGGGCGCGCTTGACGGTCGTACGGCGCAGGCGCAGCGCCGCAGAGAACGCGTCGTCGTCGAAGAGCGGGTCCAGGGGGTCGCGCGCGATGTGCGCGATGACGTCGGGAAGCCCGTCCGGGGAGTTGTCGTGCAGCGAGAGCCCGCCGAAGGTGCGCTGGTCGACGAAGCGCAGCTCCGTACCGAGCACATCGTCGAAGCGGACGCGGATGCGCAGGTGCTTCTCGTCGGGGGCGGACTCGGGCTGTACGAGCAGCTGGCCGCTCATCCCGAGGTGGCCGAGGACGGAGGCGTCGGTGTCTTCGAGCGGCAGCCACAGGTACTTGCCGCGGCGGCGCGCGGCCCCGATGCGGTGCCCCTGGAGGCGTACGGCGAAGTCCTCGCCGCCCGCGAGGTGGCGGCGTACGGACCGGGGGTGCAGCACCTGTACTTCGGAGACGGTGCGGCCGGTGATCCAGCGCTCCAGCCCACGCCGGACGACTTCGACTTCGGGCAGCTCAGGCACGGGTGCAGCATACCGCTGGGCCCCCTGCCGGGATTCGGCAGGGGGCCCAGCGGGCAGTGCTCGCGCGGCTCAGGCAGTGGCCGGAGCCGACGGCGTGGTCGCGTCGTCGGCCGTGGCCGTCACCGGCGTCGGCTCGGCGGGGGCCGCGGCCCCCGCCTCGCGCTCGTCCGCGGCCGCGCGTATGGCGCGCCACGCGGACTCCGCCGCCTGCTGTTCCGCTTCCTTCTTGCTGCGGCCGGTGCCGGTGCCGTACGAGACACCACCGACGCGGGCAGCAGCAGTGAAGGTCTTCTGGTGGTCGGGTCCGGTCTCCGAGACGAGGTACTCGGGTACGCCGAGGCCCTCGCTCGCGGTGAGTTCCTGGAGACTGGTCTTCCAGTCCAGGCCCGCACCGAGGCTCGAAGACTTCTCGATCAGCGGGTCGAAGAGCCGGTGCACCAGTTCCGATGCGGCTCCGAGGCCCTGGTCGAGATAGACCGCGCCGATCACCGCTTCGAGGGTGTCGGCCAGGATGGATGCCTTGTCCCTGCCACCCGTGCCCTCTTCGCCCCGGCCGAGCCGGATGAAGGAGCCGAGTTCGAGGCCGCGGCCCACCTCCGCGAGTGCACGAGAATTGACCACCGCGGCCCGCAGTTTGGCCAGCTGGCCTTCCGGCAGATCGGGGTGGGTCCGGTACAGCGTGTCCGTGACCACCAGGCCGAGCACGGAGTCCCCGAGGAACTCCAGACGCTCGTTGGTGGGCAGGCCGCCGTTCTCGTACGCGTACGAACGGTGGGTCAGCGCACGCACCAGAAGGGCGGACTCGAGCTGATACCCGAGCCGCCCTTCCAGAAGCGTGCGGGACGAGGCCGTGTTCTCCGCCGGCTTCTTGGCGTTGTCCGCCTTGGCGTCAGACATCGTGCCTCTCACCAGCCGCTCAGACCTCGAGGACCTGGCGCTTGTTGTACGTGCCGCAGCTCGGGCACGCGATGTGCTGGAGCTTCGGCTCCTGGCAACGCTCACACGAAACCAGGGTGGGGACCGCAGCCTTCCACTGCGACCGGCGGTGGCGCGTGTTGCTGCGCGACATCTTCCGCTTCGGAACAGCCACGGCTACTTCTCCTGCTTCTCGTCGACGCCCGACTCGGCGGCGTCGCCAGTGTTGTCCTTCTCGCCGTCCTGGATGGTCCCGGCGAGTCCTTGCAGTGCCGCCCAACGGATGTCGACGGCGTCATGGTTGTGATCGGGGTCCTCTTCCAGCCTGATCCCGCACTGCGGGCACAGGCCGGGGCAGTCCTCCCGGCACACCGGCTGCATCGGCAGTGCAAGCACCACCGCATCACGCAGCACGGACTCGAGGTCGAACAGACCGTCCTCGAGGTAGAGCGTGTCCTCGTCGTCCTCGTCGTCGTCGGCCGGTTCCGCTTTTGCGCGGCCCCGGTCATCGGCGGCAGGGTACGAGAACATCTCCTGGAAGTCCGCTGCAACGTCGAGCTCCAGCGGCTCCAGACACCTTACGCACTCCCCCTCGGCCGTCGCACGGGCGGTGCCTGTGACAAGCACCCCTTCCATGACGGATTCGAGGCGGAGCTTGAGATTCACCGGTGCGCCCTCGGGCACGCCGATGACCCCGTCGAGACCGAGGTCCTTGGGGGCCGCCACCGAGCGGGTCAGCCGCTGGAGCGCACCGGGACGCCGACCCAGCTCGTGCGTGTCGAACACGAGGGGGTTGCGGTGGTCGAGGTGGGCGTTCAGGGGTCTTCCTGCTTTCGGTTCGCTGTGGGGGCCGCCATGTCGCTGTCGCAGAAGCGAAGCGGGCAGCAGTGATCGCGGGCATACGCGCGACCGAAGAGCCAGGATACTTGACGCTTCGCCCAGGGCCCAATCCGGACCCCGGCGCTCTGCCGCCCTACCGTCCCTGCTCGTACTCCCGCAGCTGGTCGAGGTCGATCATGCTGGTGTCGAAGAGGCTGGTCTCGTCGAGCGCGGCCTGTTGTTGCTGCTGGGGCTGTCCGGTCATCTCCGGCTGCCCGCCGTAGCCCTGGTCGTAGCCCTGCTGCTGGTACGCGTAAGGGTCCTGCGGCTGGTACGCATACGGATCGTGCTGCTGCTCGGCGTACGGGGCCTGGGGCTGCTGGTACGCGTAGGGGTCCTGCGGCTGCTGTTGTTGCTGCTGCTGGTACGCGTACGGGTCGTACGGCTGCTGCGCGGGGATCTGCGGCGCGCGCACGGCCTGCTGCGGCTCGGCCAGGTCGGCGAGGAAGTCCGCGTCGCTGCTGTGCTGCTGTCCCGCCTCGTCCTGGGCCGCCATGTGGGCGCCGAGTTCGTCCGAAGCCACCCGTCCGTGCAGCTTCTGCCGGCCGCGGCCGACCGCGTCGAGGGTCTTGGAGAGCACGGCCTCGAAGGCACCGAGCTTGGTGTCGACGTACTCGTCCGCGCGCTGCCTCAGCGTCTCCGGGTCGTGGCTGCGCTCCGGGGCTTCCTCGTCGGCGTAACCGTGGTCGTCCAGGCCGGGGCCCCGGCCGAGCAGCTTCTCGCGGCCGCGGTCGACGGAGCCGAGGGTCTTGGTGAGGACGACTTCGAAGTTGGCGAGCTTGGAGTCGACGTACTCGTCGGCCTCGGCGCGGATCTCCTCCGCCTCCCGGCGGGCCTCGCCGAGGATGCGGTCGGCCTCCTCCTGGGAACGCCGGGCGATCTCGGTGTCGGAGATCAGCGAACCGCGCTGGGCGTGCGCCGACTCGATGATCCGCTCGGCCTCCTGGCGGGCCTGCTCGGTCAGCTGCTCGCGGTCGCCGATCAGCTCCTGGGCCTGCGCGAGGGAACCGGGGAGGGCCTGGCGTACCTCTTCGAGCATCGACAGGAGATCGGCGCGGTTGACCACGCACGAGGCCGACATGGGCATGGACCGGGCACTGCCGACCGCCTCGACGATCTCGTCGAGCTTCTTCTGCACGTCCACCGTGTGCTCGCCACCTGTTCTTCCGGCTGGAGACGGACGGGACGACTGTACGGGCAGTCGGCCCCCGTCCGACAGCTGGTGACGTTCCGTCAGGTTGTCACTTCTTCGCGAGACGCTCGGTGAGTGCGCCGAGCACCCTCGGGGGGACCAGGTGGGAGACGTCGCCGCCCCAGGCCGCGACCTCCTTGACCAGGCTGGAGGAGAGGAAGCTGTAGGTGGGGTTGGTGGGGACGAACAGGGTCTCGACGCCCGAGAGGCCGTTGTTCATCTGGGCCATCTGCAGCTCGTAGTCGAAGTCGCTGACCGCGCGCAGGCCCTTCACGATGGCCGGGATGTCGCGCTCCTTGCAGAAGTCGACGAGGAGGCCGTGGAAGGACTCGACCTCGACGTTGCCGAACTCGGCGGTGATCTCGCGGATCAGGTCGATCCGCTCCTCGATCGTGAAGAGCCCCTGCTTCGACTGGTTGATCATCACCGCGACGTGTACGACGTCGTACAGCTTGGAGGCTCGGGCAATGATGTCGAGATGTCCATTGGTGATCGGGTCGAATGACCCGGGACAGACTGCGCGGCGCATCTGTAGTCCCTCGCTCTCCGGTCCGGTCATCGTGCGTCTTCGCACGTAGCGGCGGCGCGACCGTACCAAAGCGTCCCCTCGCCGTAACGACGGGCCCGCAGTGGCTCGAATCCCTTGGGCCACTTGAATTCGCCGCCTCTTGTGCTGCGCTCCACGGTGGCGACGGCATCGTCCGTGAGCCAGCCCTGGGTACGGAGTGTGAGGAGGATCTCGCGAAGATCGTCGTCGGTGACGGCGTACGGCGGGTCGAGGAACACCACGTCGTACGGCGTACCGGGGGCCGGGCCCGTGACGATCTGCTCCGCCTTGCCCGACCTGACCTCGGCGCCGGGCAGGCCGAGCGTACGGACGTTGTCCCGGACGGTGCGGGCGGCCCTGCTGTCGGCCTCGACGAGCAGGGCGTGCACGGCGCCGCGGGACAGCGCCTCCAGGCCCACGGCGCCCGAGCCCGCGTACAGGTCGGCGATCCTGGTGCCTTCGAGCGTGCCGAGCAGCGACTCCCAGGTGGAGAAGAGGCCCTCGCGCGCGCGGTCGGATGTGGGGCGGGTGCCGTTGCCCGGCGGGACGGCCAGGCGGCGTCCGCCGGCCGTGCCGGCGATCACGCGGGTCATGGGTGTCGGGTCCTAGGGTCGTGTGCGGTGGGTGTGCCATGAGCGGAAGGGGTGCCGCTCCCCTCATTGTCAGCCCTTGTCGAGGTACTGCTCCCTCTCCTTGTCGAGGAGGGCGTCGAGGGCGGTGCGCAGCTCGGGGAGCCGTTCGAGCTCGGGGTCGTCGGCGACGACCGCGACGGCCTCCTCGCGGGCCGCCACGATGACCTCCTCGTCCTCGATGACGGCGAGCATCCGCAGGGACGATCTGACACCGGACTGGGCCTGGCCGAGTACGTCGCCCTCGCGGCGCTGTTCGAGGTCGATGCGGGACAGCTCGAAGCCGTCGAGGGTGGCGGCCACGGCGGAGAGCCGGGCGCGGGCCGGGCTCGCCTCGTGCGCCTCGCTGACCAGCAGACACAGCCCGGGGGCCGCGCCGCGCCCCACCCGGCCGCGCAGCTGGTGCAGCTGGGACACGCCGAACCGGTCGGCGTCCATGATCACCATCGCGGTGGCGTTGGGGACGTTCACGCCGACCTCGATGACGGTGGTGGCGACCAGGACGTCCACCTCGCCCGCGGAGAAGCGGCGCATCACGGCGTCCTTGTCGTCGGGCTGCATCCGCCCGTGCAGGACTTCGACGCGCAGGCCCTTGAGCGGGCCGGCGGCGATCTGCTCGGCGATCTCCAGGACCGCGAGCGGCGGCCGCTTCTCGGGATCCTCCTCGGCCTGCTTCTTCTTGGCGGCTTTGGCGGCCTTCGGGTCGTCGTCGCCGTCGCCGATGCGGGGGCAGACGACGTACGCCTGGTGTCCGTTCTCCACCTCCTCGCGCACGCGCTCCCACGCGCGGGCGAGGAAGTGCGGCTTGTCCTTGGCGGGGACGACGTGGGTGGCGATGGGCGAGCGGCCGGCCGGGAGCTGGTCGAGGACCGAGGTCTCCAGATCTCCGAAGACGGTCATCGCGACCGTGCGCGGGATGGGGGTCGCCGTCATCACCAGCAGGTGCGGGGGCTGCTTGCCCTTGGAGCGCAGGGCGTCGCGCTGCTCCACGCCGAAGCGGTGCTGCTCGTCGACGACGACCAGGCCGAGGTCGTGGAACTGCACCTTGTCCTCGATCAGCGCGTGCGTACCGATGACGATGCCCGCCTCGCCCGTCACCAGGTCGAGGAGGGCCTGGCGACGGGCGGGCACGCCCATGGAGCCGGTGAGCAGCACGACCTTGGTGCCCTGCTCCGCGCCGCCGAGCATGCCGCCCTCGGCCAGCTCGCCCATCATCTCGGTGATCGACCGGTGGTGCTGCTGGGCGAGCACCTCGGTGGGCGCGAGCATCGCGGCCTGGCCGCCCGCGTCGACGACGGCGAGCATGGCGCGCAGCGCGACCATCGTCTTGCCGCTGCCCACTTCGCCCTGGAGGAGGCGGTGCATGGGGTGGTCGGTGGCCAGGTCGTCGAAGATCTCCTTGGAGACTTTCTGCTGGCCGTCGGTGAGGGTGAAGGGCAGCTTGGCGTCGAAGGCGTCGAGCAGACCGCCGGGGGCGGGCCTGCGGGCGACGGCCGGGAGCTGGGTGTCGGCGAACCGGCGCCGGGCGAGCGCCACCTGGAGGACGAATGCCTCGTCCCACTTGAGACGGTCCCGTGCCCCGGTGATGTCCGCCTTCGTGCGCGGGCGGTGGACCTTGCGGAACGCGTCGGGCAGGTCGGTGAGCCCGCGGTCCCGGCGCAGGGCGGGCGGCAGGGGGTCGGCGACCTCCTGCCAGCCGGTGGCCTCCATCGAGGCCAGGACCACGTCGACCGTCTTGGCGATCTTCCAGCTCTCCATCTGGGAGCAGGCCGGGTAGAGCGGGATCAGCTGGTTCGCCCAGGCCTCGACGGCATCGGCGCCGCTGTCCTTGCCGAGCATCTCGTACGCCGGATGGGAGAGCTGGCGGATGGTGCGGAACATGCCGACCTTGCCGGAGAACATGCCGCGGCGGCCCGGCAGCAACTCCTTCTGGTGGTGGTAGATCGACTTGCCGAAGAAGACCAGTTGGAGCCGTCCGCTGCCGTCGGTGAGGGTCACCTCCAGGCGCTGGCCCTTGCCGTTGTTGAACCGCAGGACGCGGGCGTCGGCGACCTGGGCGACCACGGTGGCGTGCTCGTCGAGCGGGATGTCGGCGAGCTGGGTCAGCTCACCGCGCTCGGCGTACCGCCGGGGGTAGTGGTGCAGCAGGTCACCGACCGTGTGCAGGTCGAGGTGCTCGGCCATCACCTTCGCGGTGGTGCCGCCGAGCGTCTTCTTGAGTGGTTCGTCGAGCGCGGGCACGGGATCCATTGCACACCACGCCACTGACAACGGGCCACGTTCCCTCGCGGGAGGCACCGTTCCCGGGGCGGGGCTGGGCGGGAAGAGCGCTACTCGACGCCGATCAGGAGGGGGGACGACTGGCGGCCGCCGTCGTACGTCACCGTGTCCACCGCCAGGTGGGACTCCCGGACGTACGCCTCCAGGTACTCCGCCAGGCCCTCCGGCGCCGCCTCCCCCAGGACCAGGGTGACCATCTCGCCGCCCGCCGCCAGCATCCGGTCCAGGACCGTGCGGGCCGCCGCCGCCAGGTCGGAGCCGATCACGGCCACGTCGCCGTCGATCAGGCCGAGCACGTCGCCGGCCTGGCAGATGCCGGCCATCGTCCAGGACTGGCGTTCGGCGACGGTCAGTTCGCCGTAACGGGTGGCGCCGGCCGCCGACGTCATCGCGACGACGTCCTCGTCGAAGCGGCGCTCCGGCTCGTGGACGGCGAGGGCCGCGATGCCCTGGACCGCCGCGCGGGTCGGGATGAGGGCGACCCGTACCCCTTCGGCACGGACCTGTTCCGCCGCCGCGGCCGCGGTGTGCCGCAGGTCGGCGTCGTTGGGCAGCAGGACGACCTCGCGCGCGTGGGCGCGCCGGATCGCCTCCGCCAGCTCCCCGCTCGCGGGCGGCTCCCCCGGGCGCGCGAGCACTGTGGTCGCGCCGGCCTCCGCGCACAGTCCCGCGAGGCCTTCGCCGGGTACGACCGCGACGACCGCGCGCTGGGCGCGTTCCCGGGACGGCGCGACCCGGTCGGCGGCGAAGTGCGTGATGCGGATCCGGTGCGGCCGGCCGGCCTCGACGCCCGCCTCCACCGCGGCGCCCGCGTCGTCCACGTGCACGTGCACGTTCCACAGCCCGTCGCCGCCGACCACCACGAGCGAGTCCCCGAGCACGTCGAGCCGGGACCGCAGCCGGGCCACCGCCGCGTCGTCCGCCTCCAGGAGGTAGATCACCTCGAAGGCGGGGCCGCCCTCCTGCGCCGCGCCCGCCCGCTCCACGTCGGCCGGGCAGCCGCCGGCGGCGGGCAGCGGCGCGGGCGCCTCCCGCTTGCGTACGGCGACGGCCTCGCCCGAGACCGCTTCGACCAGGGCCCCGAGCACGGCCACCAGACCCCGCCCGCCCGCGTCGACGACGCCCGCGCGGCCGAGCACGGCCAGCTGGTGGGGGGTCGCGTCGAGTGCGGTGCGCGCCCCTTCGTACGCCGCGCGCGCCACCTCGGCGGTGGTGGTGCCCGTGCTCTCGGCGGCTGTGGCAGCGGCGGTGGCGACGGTGAGGACCGTGCCTTCGACGGGGTGTGCGACCGCCTGGTACGCCGATTCGGCGGCCCTGCGCAGTGCGCGGCGCAGGCCGTCGGCGTCGGCGGCGCCGTCGGACAGCTCCTGTGCCATGCCGCGCAGCAGCTGCGCCAGGATGGTTCCGGAGTTGCCCCGGGCGCCGATGAGGGCGCCGTGCGCCATCGCCCGTACCGCGTCCGCGAGAGCGGGGCCCGAACCCTGCGCAGCGGCGGCGGTGACGGTCTCGTGCGCGGTGAAAACCGCTTCGACGGCCTGGGCGGCGGACTCCACGGTCAGGTAGAGGTTGGTGCCGGTGTCCCCGTCCGCGACCGGGTAGACGTTGATCGCGTCGATCTCCTCGCGGGCTCTGCCCAGCGCCTCCAGGGCCAGCGAGCACCAGGTGCGTACCGCGACGGCGTCGAGGGTCTGCGGCACCTGGCGTCCTCCTTGAGAGCGGGTTGCACCGCAGGGTAGTCGCGCGGTGTGCCGCGCAGGAGGCGGGGGCGGAGCCGGGGAACCGGACGGGGGGACCGGGAGCCGTGGTAGTTTCGTTGTACGGGAGCAGCCGATGTATGCTGCTCCGGTTGCCCGATGAAAATCGGGACTTCCCCCCGGCTACGCCACTCGATTCTTCGATCCCGGCATGCCGGGATCCCTGTAAGTGCATCTGAAGTCTTTGGAGTGACCCGTGGCTGCCAACTGCGACGTCTGCGGCAAGGGGCCGGGCTTCGGCAACAACATTTCGCACTCGCACCGCCGTACGTCCCGTCGCTGGAACCCCAACATCCAGCGCGTGCGTGCAGTGGTCGGTCGGACGCCGAAGCGGCTCAACGCCTGTACCTCGTGCATCAAGGCCGGCAAGGTCTCGCGCTGACGTAACTTCCCCGAGCTCTTGAGGAGCAGGGGAGACCCCTTTGCGCGGCCACCTTCTGGTTGCTTAAGAACCGGCCCACCCTCGCGGTGGGCCGGTTCTTTTTGTGCCCGGACGCGGCTCTGTTCTCGTACAGCTACCGCCGGGTGGCGTGTAGCGCTGAGTAACTACTTGGGGTTGCGGGCCGCACTGCTGGAGGGCGGCGAAGTCGGCGTGCGCCGTCTTGACGGCCTCCGGGCACGCCTGGGTTTTCTCGTGCTCGGCCAGTGCCCGGTGGATGCTGGAGAGGCTGGGGCTCTGTCCCTTGCGGCGGCCGGTGCGGGTGAGCAGGTCGGGCTGGATGTCCTCGACGGTTTCGCCGTTCGCGCGGCGGCGGAGGACGGTGTGCAGCATGTCGTCGGTGATGACCGGGGGCCGGCCACCGCGGTTGCCCTTGCGGGCCGCGGTGCCGAGTCCTTCGAGGGGGGCCTCGCGGATGTTCTCGCGCTCGGTCTCGGCCATCGCGGCGAAGAACCCGAACAGCAGGCGTCCCGGGCCGCTGGGGTCGTACCTCCCCTGGAGGGGTCCGGCGAGCATTTCCAGCACCAGACCGCGGGCGGTGAGGTGGTCGGCCGGGGCGGTCAGCTCTGCGGCACCGCGTCCCAGGAGTTTCATCTCGTACACCGTGAAGATCACATCGTCACCATCCCCAAGTCGGTACGCCCCGAGCGGATGGCCCAGAACTTCGACGTTTTCGACTTCCAGCTCACCGACGACCAGATGGCCCAGATCGCCACGCTCGACACCGGGAAGACACTGTTCTTCGACCACCACGACCCCGGGATGGTCACCCGGCTCGGCAAACGCCGCCTGGACAGCTGAGCGGCAGGAGATCGTCCTGCCTTCCTGGCGGACCTCGGCAACATCGTCTCCACCACGGCTCAGGCCAGGAGCCCGGGTGTCACGCCGGGGCTGCGGCTGCCTCTCCCCGCGGGGCGCGCGGGCCGGGCACCGCCGCCCGGACGGACAGGTCCAGATCGAGGCGGCTGTTCATGTCCAGCTCGAACCTGCCGTACGGATTCACATGGGTCCAGAACAGCGGCGGCAGCGTCCGGCGGTCCGCGTCGGTGAGCTTGTCCGCCCACTTCGGATCGGCCGGGACCTCCTGCATCAGCAGCGTGTTGACGTGCGCCAGCGCGGACTGGAGCAGGTGCAGCGCAGGCATGGACACCTCCCGGGACTCCTTGTCCGTACCGGCCAGGTCGCCGTCCTTGCCGTAGAGGAGGTCCTTGTTCGCGGAGTTCCGGTTCTCCACCACCTGCAACACCTCGCGGATCTCGCGCCGCATCTCGACATCGGCGAGGCAGTCGCAGACGAACGAGGTACGCACCGCCCGGCCCAGCTCCTCGATCGCCCGGTACGGCGGGTGCTTGGGCCCTCCCGGGATGAAGCGGCGCAGGTCCGGCGCGCCCCGGGGCCGGCGGCTCAATGCGCTCGTTACGGCACCGGACCACCACCGCCGCCGCCGGACGATCCCTCGACAGCTCCACCGGACACAGTTCAGCGGCCAGCCACTCGGCCAGCCGCTCCTGGTCCTCCTCGGTTGTTCGCCCTGAACCCGTACGCCTCCCGGATGTCCTTACGGTGCCGCTTGATCCGGTCGCCCTGCCAGCCGTAGTCCGCCCACGCCCCGGCCGGAACCTTCAGCTGCTGGGCCACGTACTCCACCGCCGCCGCGGGCATCTCCGCGGCGGACTCCGGGAACCGGGCCTCCACCTCAGAAAACTCGAGCAACAACGCGAAGCCCGACCGGGCCGTCCCGGACTTGTTCCGCACCCTCTTCGTGTCGTCCTCGAGCAGCGTCCAGAGCTCGATCAGGTCTTCCGGCTCCCCGTCCTGCCGCGTCCACCCACCCCTCACCGTCACTCGTTCCACTCACCGAGGCGGCCGGCCCGGGGAAACGAGGGCCGTGGCAGTCACTCAGCGCTACACACCACCTGGCGGTACCTGTACGAGAACAGGGCCGACGTGCCCCGGCGCCGCACCGACCTGTCCGAGGCGCCGAAGGACTACTCCTGACTGTTCCTGAGCGGCCAGCCGTGGTCGACCGGCCCGATCCCCGCGCCGAGCGCGAATCCGGCGGCGATGGCCTCGGTCACGTACTCCTTGGCGGCGGCCACGGCCTGCGGTACGTCCAGCCCCTTCGCCAGGCCCGAGGCGATCGCGGAGGCCAGTGTGCAGCCCGTGCCGTGGGTGTGCCGGTTGTCGTGCCGGGGGGCGCGGAGCCAGTGCTCCTCGGTGCCGTCCGTCAGGAGGTCCACCGCGTCGCCCGGCAGGTGTCCGCCCTTGACGAGCACCCAGCGGGGCCCGAATTCGAGCAGCGCTCCGGCCGCCCGCCGCAGGCCGGCCTCGGACTCGACGCGTACGCCGGTGAGCTGGGCCACCTCGTCGAGGTTCGGGGTGGCGACGGTCGCCGTGGGCAGGAGCTTCGTCCGTACGGATTCGAGGGCGGAGGTGGCGAGCAGCGGGTCGCCGTGCTTGGAGACGCCCACCGGGTCGACGACCACCGGGGCTTCGGTCCCGGCCAGCAGCTCGGCGACCGTCTCGACGAGTTCGGCCGAGGACAGCATTCCGGTCTTCACGGCCTGTACGCCGATGTCGTCGACGACGCTGCGGTACTGGGCCCGCACGGCCTCCACCGGCAGGTCCCAGACGCCTTGCACACCCAGGGAGTTCTGCGCCGTCACCGCGGTGAGCACGCTCATGCCGTGCACGCCGAGGGCCAGCATCGTCTTGAGGTCGGCCTGGATGCCCGCACCGCCGCCGGAGTCGGATCCGGCGACGGTGAGGACGCAAGGGAGTATTCGCATACCCGCGAATCTAGTACGCCCCGGCTACGGGGCGGTCTCGATGTCGCCGAAGTGATCGTCCCCGAAGTGGTCCCAGCCGCCCTTGCTCGTCCAGGGCGCCCCGTCGACCGTCACCTGCGGCAGCGCCGACGGGTTGAGGACCTCACCGATGATCTTCCAGCGGGCGGGCAGCTTCGTGTCCGGCGGGAACGTCGCCACGATGGCGTGGTCCTCTCCCCCGGTCAGCACCCACTGGAGCGGGTCCACGCCGACCGCCTGCCCGATGTCCGACATCTGGCTCGGGATGTCGATGAGCCCGGACCGCAGGTCGATACGGACCTTGCTGGCCTGCGCGATGTGTCCGAGGTCGGCGACGAGCCCGTCACTGACGTCGGTCATGGCGGTGGCGCCGAGTCCGGCCGCCGCGGGGCCGGCGTGGTACGGCGGCTCGGGGCGCCGGTGCGCCTCGACGAAGGCGCGCGGCGAGCGGAAGCCGCGCGAGAGGACCGCGAGTCCGGCCGCCGACCAGCCCAACCAGCCGGTGACGGCGACGACATCGCCGGGCTGGGCGCCGGACCGGGTCACCGGTTCGTGGTTGCGCAGGTCGCCGAGCGCGGTGATCGCCACGGTGATGGTCTCGCCGCGTACGACATCACCGCCGACGACGGCGGCGCCCGCGACCTGGCATTCGTCCCTGATGCCGTCCATGAGTTCGGTCGGCCAGCTGACCGGGAGCTCGGCGGGGACGACCAGGCCGAGGAGGATCGCGGTCGGAACCGCGCCCATGGCGGCGATGTCGGCGAGGTTCTGGGCCGCGGCCTTGCGGCCCACGTCGTACGCCGTCGACCAGTCGCGCCGGAAGTGGCGTCCCTCGAGCAGGATGTCCGTACTCGCCACGACCCGGCGGTCGGGTGCGGCCACGACGGCGGCGTCGTCGCCGGGCCCCAGCCGTACCGCCGGGGTGGTGGTGAGCCGGGAGGTGAGCTTGTCGATGAGCCCGAACTCCCCCAGCTCGCCCACAGTGCCCTTCATGGATGTGCCCCTTCTGCCCCAGTGCGCTTGCGGTCGCGAGCCATCACTGCTGTAGGTACCGTCAACACATACGTCAACTTCTGATCTCCGTACGCCACGCGCCGGACGACGACGGCCGCGCAGGTCTCCCCGCTGCCCGCGACGACGCGATACGGTGGCGTCTCTTTCCCCCACATGATCCTCGTGGCCGCCCTGGAGGTTCCGTGGTACAGGCGTACATCCTCATTCAGACCGAGGTGGGCAAGGCGTCGACCGTCGCCGACCTCATCGGCAAGATTCCGGGAGTGATCCAGGCCGAGGACGTGACCGGACCCTACGACGTCATCGTGCGCGCGCAGGCCGACACGGTGGACGATCTCGGCCGCATGGTGGTCGCCAAGATCCAGCAAGTGGACGGCATCACCCGTACTCTGACCTGCCCGGTCGTGCACCTCTAGCCCCCGTCTACCCTTGGCCGGTGACCACTTCCCGCCGGCTTCTGTCGCTGTCGTCCGCCGCTCTGCTGCTCGCCGCATCCGGATGCTCCTTCACGGACGGTGCCGTGGCGGTCCCGGTTCCCGCCCCGTCCTCGCAAGAGGCCGAGGTGTGCCGGGCGCTGCACCGTGAGCTGCCCGAGACCGTCGACGGGCAGAAGCGGCGCACCGCCGACCCGGAGTCGGACCTCACCGCCGTATGGGGGGATCCGGCGATCGTACTGCGCTGCGGCGTCCCCCGGCCGGAGAAGATGAGCGATCCGCAGGCGAAGGGGGTGGAGGCGGACGGCGTCAACTGGATGCTGGAGCGGCAGGAGGACGGCGGCCCGCGGTTCACCACCACGTACCGGGAGGCGTACGTCGAAGTCACGCTCCCTGCGAAGTACGCCCACGACGTCACGCCGTTGGCGGCCTTCGCGGGGCCGGTGGAGAAGACGGTGCCGGACAGCCTCTAGCCCTGCCGCCCGGCCCCCGCATCGTCGACGCGGTCCTGCCGTCGACGCGGTCCGCCGTCAGCGCGGTCCCGTCGTCAGCGCGGTCCCGCCGTCAGCGCGGTCCCGTCGTCAGCGCAGTCCCGTCGGGCGGCGCAGCGCGGCCTGGATCAGCCGGTCGACGAGCTCCGGGTAGGACACCCCGGTCTCCTGCCACATCCGCGGGTACATGGAGATCGGCGTGAAGCCCGGCATCGTGTTGATCTCGTTGATCACGAACTCGCCGCTGTCCAGCAGGAAGAAGTCCGCGCGCACCAGGCCCTCGCAGGACGCGGCGTCGAACGCCTCGACCGCGAGCCGGCGCACCTCGGCGGTCTGCTCCTCGGTCAGCGGCGCGGGCACCAGGCCGGACGCCGAGTCGATGTACTTCGCCTCGAAGTCGTAGAAGTCGTGGGCCGTGACGGGCGGGATCTCGGCGGGCACGCTCGCGCGCGGCCCGTCCTCGAACTCCAGCACGCCGCACTCGATCTCGCGGCCGCGCAGCAGTGACTCGACGAGGATCTTCGGGTCGTGGCGCTGCGCCTCCTCGATCGCCGCGTCGAGGCCGGAGAGGTCGTCCACCTTGGTGATGCCCATCGAGGAGCCGCCGCGGGCGGGCTTCACGAAGAGCGGCCAGCCGTGCTCGCCGGCGAAGTCGACGACCTTCTTGCGGGCGGCGGAAGGATCGTTTTCCCACTCCCGGGGACGGATGACCTCGTACGGGCCGACCGGCAGCCCGAAGGAGAGGAACACCCGCTTCATGTACTCCTTGTCCTGGCCGACGGCCGAGGCGAGCACACCGGAGCCGACGTACGGGACGCCGGAGAGCTCCAGGAGGCCCTGGAGGGTGCCGTCCTCGCCGTACGGGCCGTGCAGCACGGGGAAGACGACGTCGACCTCGCCCAGCGCCTTGGGCACCGAGCCCGGCTCGCTGTAGACGACTTCACGGCTGCCCGGGTCGACCGAGAGCACCACGCCGCCCTCGGTCGACTCGGCGAGGCTCTCGACGCTCGGCAGCGTCCGGTCGGCGATGGTCATCCGGTCGGGCTCGTCGGCGGTCAGCGCCCAACGGCCGTCCGTCGTGATGCCGATCGGCAGTACGTCGTACTTCTCCCGGTCGATGGACCGCAGTACGGCGCCGGCCGTGACGACCGAGATGGCGTGCTCGGAGCTGCGGCCGCCGAAGACGACGGCCACGCGCGGCTTGCGGGGCTCCTGCGCAGGGCTCTGGGGGAGGTTCTCGCTGCTCATATCGCGTTGAGACTACCGTGCACATCCGGTGTCGTGGAGTGCGGGCGCGGGCGCGGCGTGCTGCCCGGCCCCCGGGCCGGTGGCCGGAGGCCACCTCAGCACCTCGAAGCCCGGGAAGCGGCGCGAGAGGTGCGTGAAGAAGGAGTCAGCGGCGCTCGGGCTTGGCGCTGCGCGACATCAGCTCCTTCAACGCCACGATCGGCGGCTTCCCGTGGTGGACGATGTCGACGACCGTGTCCGTGATCGGCATGTCGACGCCGTGGCGGCGGGCCAGATCGGCCACCGACTCGCACGATTTGACGCCCTCCGCGGTCTGCTTGGTGACCGCGATGGTCTCCTGGAGCGTCATTCCGCGGCCGAGGTTGGTGCCGAAGGTGTGGTTGCGCGAGAGCGGCGAGGAGCAGGTGGCGACCAGGTCTCCGAGGCCGGCGAGACCGGCGAAGGTCAGCGGGTCGGCTCCCATCGCCAGGCCCAGGCGGGTCGTTTCGGCGAGGCCGCGGGTGATGAGCGAGCCCTTGGCGTTGTCGCCCAGGCCCATGCCGTCCGCGATGCCGACGGCGAGGCCGATGACGTTCTTGACCGCGCCGCCGAGTTCGCAGCCGACGACGTCGGTGTTGGTGTACGGGCGGAAGTACGGGGTGTGGCAGACGGACTGGAGCCGGATGGCCACCGATTCGTCGCGGCAGGCGACGACCGCGGCGGCGGGCATCCTGGCCACGATCTCCTTGGCGAGGTTGGGGCCCGTGACCACCGCGACCCGCTCGGCCGGCGCCTTGGCGACCTCCTCGATCACCTCGCTCATCCGCTTGGCGGTGCCGAGTTCGACGCCCTTCATGAGGGAGACGAGGACGGTGTCGGCGGGCAGCAGCGGCGCCCATGCGGCGAGGTTGGCGCGCAGCGTCTGCGAGGGGATGGCGAGCACCGTGAAGTCGGCGCCCTCGGCGGCCTCGGCCGGGTCGGTGGTGGCGCGCAGCGAGGGGGGCAGCTCGACGCCCGGGAAATAGTCGGGGTTCGTACGGCCGTTGTTGATGGCGTCGGCGACTTCGGCGCGGCGGCCCCACAGGGTCACCTCGCAGCCCGCGTCGGCCAGCACCATGCCGAAGGCCGTGCCCCAGGAACCTGTTCCGAATACGGCCGCCCTGACCGGCTGGCGTGTCACTTTGCGCTCTCTCCCTCGGCCTTTTGGCGCTGCTGCGTGCGGGCCCTGCGGTGGTCGTACGGCTCGGCGGGTGCGGGCTCGCCGCGCAGCTCGGCGAGCTGCTGGGTGATGGCGGACATGATGGCCTCGGTCGCCTCGCGGAGCACCTCGGGCGACGGTTCCTTGTCGTAGAACCGGTCCAGGTCGACCGGCGGACCCGCCTGCACCTGAAGTGTCTTGCGCGGGAAGAGCTGAAGCCTGTTCTCCTTGGCGTACGGCGGCATCGCCAAGTTGGCGCCCCACTGGGCGACCGGAATGACGGGGGCCTTCGTCATGAGGGCCACGCGCGCCGCTCCGGTCTTTCCCGCCATCGGCCACATGTCGGGGTCTCGGGTGAGGGTGCCCTCGGGGTAGAAGGCGACGCATTCGCCGCGCTCGATGGCGGCGACCGCCGCGCGGAAGGCGTCGAGTGCGTCGGTGGTCTCGCGGTAGACGGGGATCTGGCCCGTACCGCGCAGCATCATGCCGACGAAGGGGGTTTTGAAGAGGCCCGCCTTGGCCAGCAGCCGCGGAACGCGTCCGGTGTTGTACTGGAAGTGCCCGTAGGAAAGCGGGTCCAGGTAGGAGTTGTGATTGACCGCGGTGATGAATCCGCCCTCGGCCGGAATGTGCTCCATTCCACGCCAGTCCCGCTTGAACAGCACCACCAGCGGCGGTTTGGCGATGGCCGCCGCCAAGCGGTACCAGAAGCCGATTCTGCGGCGGGACACTCGAACACCTTCCTCTAAGACCGGGCTGCTTGTACATATGCGCCCGGTCAGCCGCACAAGTGTCGCTCCAGGTCCCCTGTCTGTCGAGAACACCGTACGCCCCGGGCCGGGCCCCGGACCCCTGCCCGCCGCACGCGCGGGCCACAATGGGGCCCGACGCGCACGGGACGGAGGGCTGGCCACTGAACACGCTCCGGACCGCTCCCTGGTCCCTGGTCGTCCCCCTGAAGCCCCTGTCGCTGGCCAAGAGCAGGCTCTCCCCCGCGGCGGGCGACGCCTTGCGCCGGCGGCTCGCTCTGGCCTTCGCCGAGGACACCGTGGCCGCCGCGCTGGCCTGCCCCGCCGTACGGGATGTGGTGGTCGTCACGGACGACGCCCCCGCGGGCGCCGCCCTGGCCGCCCTCGGTGCGCGCATCGCGCCGGACACCCCGGCGGCGGGTCTCAACGCGGCGCTGGCGCACGGGGCGCGCACGGTACGGGCGCTGCGGCCCCGCGCCGCCGTCGCCGCGCTGAATGCCGATCTTCCGGCCCTGCGGCCCGCCGAATTGCGGCAGGTGCTCGAATACGCCGCCGCATTTCCGCGCGCATTTCTGGCCGACGCGGCCGGAATCGGCACAACGTTGCTTTCCGCCGCTCCTGGGGTGGAATTGACGCCGCTCTTCGGCGGCCCTTCGCGCGCCCGCCATTCGGCATCCGGGGCCCGGGAAATACCTCTCGCCGGAGTCGATTCCGTACGCCGGGACGTGGACACGGGCGACGATCTGCGGGCGGCCGTGACGCTCGGCGTGGGCCCGCGCACGGCCCGGCTGAGCGCGGCGGTCACCGGCCGATACGCTGCGGTCATGCAGGCGACCGCGTACACGTACGACTCCGAGACCCGCAGCGGCAGTGTGCTGCTCGACGACGGCACCCCGGTGGACTTCGACGCCAGGGCCTTCGACGCGGGCGGCCTGCGGCTGCTGCGTCCGGGGCAGCGGGTGCGCATCGAGGGGGACGGCGAGGGGGCGGCGCTGCGCATCACCCTGGTGACCCTGCAGACGTTCTGACCGTCTCCGGGTCTCCGGAGACCCGCCGGGCCCGGGAGTGCGGTCCGGCGCGCCCCTGGCCACGCGCCCAGGACACACCGCGGGCCGGGCTCCCCGTAGGGAGCCCGGCCCGGCGCGTGAGTCCTTGCTCTGCTGCTCCTACTTCCCGGCAGCGGTCTTCTTGGCGGTGGTCTTGCGCGCCGTGGCCTTCTTGGCGGGCGCCTTCTTCGCGGTGGCCTTCTTCGCCGGCGCGGTCTTCTTGGCGGCCGCGGGCGTGGTCT
>NZ_JBSFTV010000008.1:0-158322 GCF_053591455.1 Streptomyces sp. NPDC003016 | reverse complement strand
GTCTTCTTCGCGGCGCCGGTGGCCTTCTTCGCCGGGGTGGCCTTCTTCGCCGTCGCGGTGGTCTTCTTCGCGGCGCCGGTGGCCTTCTTCGCCGGGGTGGCCTTCTTCGCCGTCGCGGTGGTCTTCTTCGCGGCGCCGGTGGCCTTCTTCGCCGGGGTCGCCTTCTTCGCGGCGGCGGACGCCCTCTTGGTGGCGGCCTTCTTGGTCGCGGACTTGGCGATGGTGGGGGGAGGACCCGAGAGGCTGCCCTTGGGCGCCTTCTTGACGGCGACCTCGCCGCCCTTGGGGAGCTTCTTCGAACCGCTGACCAGGTCCTTGAAACCCTGACCTGCGCGGAAGCGCGGAACCGAGGTCTTCTTGACCCGCACCCGCTCACCCGTCTGCGGGTTGCGGGCGTAACGGGCCGGACGGTCGACCTTCTCGAACGATCCGAAGCCGGTGACCGAAACACGGTCGCCGGCGACCACTGCGCGGACGATCGCGTCGAGTACCGCGTCGACCGCGTCCGCGGCCTGCTGACGGCCGCCGACCTTGTCTGCAATCGCTTCTACGAGCTGCGCCTTGTTCACGTCTTCCCCTTCGGAGACATTGCCAGAACGAATGTGTTCAAGCTTTT
Source organism: Streptomyces sp. NPDC003016 (assembly GCF_053591455.1). Taxonomy (NCBI): domain Bacteria; kingdom Bacillati; phylum Actinomycetota; class Actinomycetes; order Kitasatosporales; family Streptomycetaceae; genus Streptomyces; species Streptomyces sp. NPDC003016. The sequence goes on along the minus strand of NZ_JBSFTV010000008.1, from coordinate 157,706 downwards.
TCGCACGTTAGGCAGATATATACCGCAAATCAAACACGAAACGGGCTAATCACCCTAGTGCCGCAACGAAGTAGACCTTGCGGAGTTCCGCAGGTCTCAGTCACCTTCAGGGAATCGACCCTCGTCGAGGTCCTTCATCAACCTGTCCAGGCGCCTTGCCGTACCGGCGAGATCGTGTTTCGCCGCGGCCGTTATGACCAGCAGCTTCCGGGTCAGCGCCATCCGTACGCCCTCCGGGACTTGCAGTGTGCGCACCGCTGTGTGTGCTTCTTTCAACCGGTCCGCGACCGCCTCGTAGAGCTCGAGTTGGCTGTCGCGTTCCATGCACCGATTGTGCCATCTGGGGCGAGTTGTCGCCTCCGGCGGGGGCAACTAGTGGAATCAGGGCCTCCAGAAGGCCCCGCAGCCGTGAGTCGAACCCATTCCATCTCCGGCGTCTACCACGGGAGTTGAGGCCGAAACATGCTGTTGCCCCCCGCCATGGACGGCGGGGGGCAACAGAGTGACGGGAAGGTGTCAGACCTGCACCGTGCTGGGCTTGAACGACGGCCTGCCTGCCTCGTAAGCCGCGATGTCGGGCTCGTTCTGGAGGGTGATGCTGATGTCGTCCAGACCGTTCAGCAACCTCCAGCGGGCGTTCTCGTCAAGCTCGAAATCAGCCGTAATGCCTTCGGCCCGCACCTGGCGGTCCTGAAGGTCCACGGTGATCTCGGCGGCGGGGTCCGCTTCGACGAGGTCCCAGAGCGCGTCGACGACCTTCTGGTCCAGTACGACGGTCAGCAGGCCGTTCTTGAGCGAGTTGCCGCGGAAGATGTCCGCGAACCGCGACGAGATCACGGTCTTGAAGCCGTAGTTCTGCAGGGCCCACACGGCGTGCTCGCGGGAGGAGCCGGTGCCGAAGTCGGGACCCGCCACCAGAACCGTGGCGCCTTCCCGCTCGGGGCGGTTGAGGACGAACTCCGGGTCCTTGCGCCAGGCCTCGAAGAGCCCGTCCTCGAAACCGTCGCGGGTCACCTTCTTCAGCCAGTGGGCCGGGATGATCTGGTCGGTGTCGACGTTGCTGCGGCGCAGCGGAACGGCCCGGCCGGTGTGTGCGGTGAAAGCTTCCATGGCCATGGTGATCAGGCCTCCACGAGCGTCGGAACGTCGGACAGGTCGACGGGTGCGGCCAGGTGGCCCAGCACGGCGGTGGCGGCGGCGACCTGCGGCGATACCAGGTGGGTGCGGCCGCCCTTGCCCTGCCTGCCCTCGAAGTTGCGGTTGGAGGTGGACGCGCAGCGCTCACCGGGGGCGAGCTGGTCGGGGTTCATGCCCAGGCACATGGAGCAGCCCGCGTGCCGCCATTCGGCGCCGGCGGCCGTGAACACCTTGTCCAGGCCCTCCTCGATCGCCTGGAGGGCGACCCGCACCGAGCCGGGGACGACCAGCATGCGCACGCCTTCCGCGACTTTGCGGCCGTCCATGAGCGCGGCCGCGGCCCGCAGGTCCTCGATGCGGCCGTTGGTGCACGAACCTACGAAGACGGTGTCGACCTTGATCTCGCGCAGCGGCTGCCCCGCGGTCAACCCCATGTACTCCAGGGCCTTTTCGGCGGCGAAGCGCTCCGAAGCGTCCTCGTACGAAGCAGGGTCGGGGACGCTGGCCGACAGCGGCGCGCCCTGGCCCGGGTTGGTGCCCCAGGTGACGAACGGCGCCAGTGCGGCGGCGTCGATGAAGACCTCCGCGTCGAAGACGGCGTCGTCGTCGGTGCGCAGCGTCCGCCAGTAGGCGAGGGCGGCGTCCCAGTCCTCGCCCTGCGGGGCGTGCACGCGGCCCTGCAGGTAGTCGAAGGTGGTCTGGTCGGGGGCGATCATGCCCGCCCGCGCGCCGGCCTCGATCGACATGTTGCAGATGGTCATCCGGGCTTCCATCGAGAGCTTCTCGATGGCGGAGCCGCGGTATTCGAGGACGTAGCCCTGGCCGCCACCGGTGCCGATCTTCGCGATGACGGCGAGGATCAGGTCCTTGGCGGTCACGTCGGCGGGCAGTTCGCCCTCGACCGTGATGGCCATGGTCTTCGGCGGGGCCATCGGCAGCGTCTGGGTGGCCAGCACGTGCTCGACCTGCGACGTACCGATGCCGAACGCCAGCGCGCCGAACGCGCCGTGCGTGGAGGTGTGGCTGTCGCCGCAGACCACGGTGGTGCCGGGCTGGGTCAGGCCCAGCTGCGGTCCCACCACGTGGACGACGCCCTGCTCGACGTCGCCGAGCGGGTGCAGTCGTACGCCGAACTCCGCGCAGTTCTTGCGCAGCGTCTCCAGCTGGACCCGGGAGACCGGGTCCGCGATCGGCTTGTCGATGTCGAGGGTCGGGGTGTTGTGATCCTCGGTGGCGATGGTGAGGTCGAGCCGCCGCACCCGGCGGCCGCTCTTGCGGAGGCCGTCGAAGGCCTGCGGGCTGGTCACCTCGTGCAGCAGGTGCAGATCGATGAAGAGGAGGTCCGGCTCGCCCTCGGCGTGCCTGACGACATGGTCGTCCCAGACCTTCTCCGCAAGTGTCCTACCCATCGCTTTCCCTTCGGCCGGCGTCTTCGCCGGCCCATCTAGAGATCGGATCGCCCTCGCCTCGACCCCCGTACGGGGCGGTGACTGCGGGCCGTTGTGCGGCCTCCCCCACAGATTCGCAAGTTCCCGGGAAAATTGAACTTGCGTTTCACAGAGTGAGACGCGAGTATCGACGCATGGACAACTCTAGCGGCGTCGGCGTTCTCGACAAGGCAGCTCTGGTACTGAGCGCTCTGGAGTCCGGTCCGGCCACCCTCGCCGGGCTGGTCGCGGCGACCGGGCTCGCACGACCCACGGCACACCGCCTTGCCGTGGCACTGGAACACCACCGGATGGTGGCGAGGGACATGCAGGGCCGGTTCATCCTGGGCCCGCGGCTGTCGGAACTGTCCGCCGCGGCGGGCGAGGACCGGCTGCTGGCCACGGCGGGACCCGTCCTCACGCACCTGCGCGACGTGACCGGCGAGAGCGCGCAGCTCTACCGCCGCCAGGGCGACATGCGCATCTGCGTCGCGGCGGCCGAGCGGCTGTCCGGACTGCGGGACACCGTCCCGGTGGGCTCCACACTCACCATGAAGGCGGGCTCGTCCGCCCAGATCCTGATGGCCTGGGAGGAGCCGGAGCGCCTGCACCGCGGCCTCCAGGGCGCCCGCTTCACGGCGACCGCCCTGTCCGGTGTACGCCGCCGGGGCTGGGCCCAGTCGATCGGCGAGCGCGAGCCGGGCGTGGCGTCGGTGTCGGCGCCGGTGCGCGGCCCGTCCAACCGCGTGGTCGCGGCCGTCTCGGTCTCCGGACCGATCGAGCGGCTGACCCGCCACCCGGGGCGGATGCACGCCCAGGCGGTCATCGACTCGGCGGCCCGCCTCTCGGAGGCGCTGCGCCGCTCGGGCGGCTGAGGGCGGAGAGCGGCCGGGGGCGGCCGGCGGAGACCGAGGGCGGTTCCGGCCTGTGAGCGGACCGGAGCGCCGCCCCGCTCAGATGCGCTCGGCGTTGTTCTTTCCGGAGTACCTGAGCCGCAGCCGCAGCCTGGCGTCCACCCTGCGGATCTCCACCGACTCGCAGAGGCTGCGCATCAGCCACAGCCCGTCGAACGGCCCGGCCCGCACACCGGGGGGCGCGAACCCCGCCCAGGCCGCCGGAACCGAGGTCGCCGGTCCGGTGGCGGACAGATCCCAGGCGACGATGCCGGGCTCCTCCCAGGCGCACACCTGCGCACCTGTCGCCCCGTGGTCGAACAGGCAGGCCAGCGCCTCGTTGGCGACGATCTCGGCCATCGCCAGACGCGCCCCCGCGAGGCCGGCCGCCGCGGCGCTGCCGCGCACGAAGGCGCGTACGGCGGCAGGTGTGGCCGGTCCGTCCAGCCGGTCCGCGCCCGGGGGCGGCGGGGGCAGCGGGGCGTCCGCCGCCGCCGCGTACGCGTCCGGATCGACGTACGCCGCACAGGGCAGGATCTCCGCCCCGGTCACGTGTCCCGGGTGGGTGGCGCGGGCGGCCGCCGCGACGTCCTCGGGGACCGTCCGGGTGTCGTACGGACAGATCATCCAGAGGTCGGCGTCCGCGAGCAGCACATTCAGTCCGGACTCCATGTGCTTCCACTCCGCGATCTGACGGGCGGACCTGCCCGCCCAGAGGGGCTCGGCGATGATCCGCGTCCGCCGGCCCGGCACCCCGCGTCGGTTGACGTAGCGCAGGAACGAGGAGACGCGCTCCACGAGTCTGCGGCCGAAGTAGGCCGTCTCCGCCGTGTCGAGGCCGTGGGCCCGCGCGCCGAGGGCGTCGCGGAGCAGTTCTATGTTGGCGGGCGTGGTCGCGGCGAGCACCGGCTCGCCCGCCTCCAGCCCCTCCTCGGCGAAGGGGAGGGCCGTCGCGAGGAACGCCTCGTCGCTGTCGTACAGGGAGGCGTGGTGGACGAAGCCCGCGCCGCTCGCACCACTGTCAGTTGCCATGGTCGCCTCCCAGGCGCAGGCCGGGGGTCTCGTCCCAGCCCACCAGCGAGATCACTTCACGCAGATGCGGAGCGAGACCCACCAGCTCCACCTGGCTTCCCGCAGCACGTGACCGGGCGAACGCCACCAGCAGCCGCAGCCCGCCGAGATCGAGGAACTCCAGCCGGGACAGGTCGAGTTGGATGTCTCCGTCGACCTGCTCGACCACCTCCAGGGCGGCACGGAGGTGCTGGTGGCCCTGTGCGTCCACGACACCTTCGACGCGGAGTCCGTCGGGCCGACGGGTCCGGACGACGCATAACTCCGCGGTGCGTACGAGGGGTTCCAACGCCGGCGCTCCTCGGGGGGGCGGGTGCGGAGACTGCGGTGCGCGGCACAGCGTAGTGCTGGGCACGGGCCCGGTCCGCCCGTGCGGGCAGCCGATATGCGAGAAGGCCCCCCGCGCAGTGCGGGAGGCCTTCTTCGTACGTACCCCCGACCGGATTCGAACCGGCGCTACCGCCTTGAGAGGGCGGCGTGCTAGGCCGCTACACAACGGGGGCCTTGCAGAAACGAGCTCTGCGAGCTGGGCTACCAGGACTCGAACCTAGACTAAGGGAACCAGAAACCCTCGTGCTGCCAATTACACCATAGCCCATGGTGGTTTAGACCAATGTGGTTTAAACAGTACCCCCGACCGGATTCGAACCGGCGCTACCGCCTTGAGAGGGCGGCGTGCTAGGCCGCTACACAACGGGGGCCCTAGCGATCCTTGCGTCATCGCATCCGGGAGCGACCCGAAGGCGATGGAAAGAAAGGATCTGTACCCCCGACCGGATTCGAACCGGCGCTACCGCCTTGAGAGGGCGGCGTGCTAGGCCGCTACACAACGGGGGCCTTGCAGAAACGAGCTCTGCGAGCTGGGCTACCAGGACTCGAACCTAGACTAAGGGAACCAGAAACCCTCGTGCTGCCAATTACACCATAGCCCACCAAAACTCAACCCCCTGGTGGGGGGTTTGTTTGGTCTGCGCTTCCCGTGCCGGACCTTTCGGCCCTCTCGGGCGGCGCAGAAAGAACATTACCCGAAGGTGGACGGCGCTCCAAAACGGGTATCGCCCCGCAACAGGCCAGGTAGCTGCTCAAGGCCGGTGATCCGGACGAGCTCCGGCCGGCCGCCGACTCCGCCGCGGTCGAGCCAGATGCCCGCCAGGCCGGCGGCGTCGGCGCCCCGGGCGTCGATGTCGGGCTGGTCGCCGACGTACGCCACCTCGTGCGGGGGCAGGCCGAGCGCGTCGCAGGCCGCGTGGAACGCCTCGGCCGCGGGCTTGGAAAAGCCCAGCTCCGCGGCGCACAGCAGCGCCTCGAAGCGGTCGCGCACACCGAGGATCCGCAGCTTGCGGTCCTGGTTGTGGACGCTGGAATTGGACAACACGGCGTGGCGGTAGTCCTCCGCCAGGACGTCCAGCGCCGGGACGGTGTCGGGGAACAGCTTCCAGGCGGCCTCGTAGTGGGCGACGTACCGCAGGAACCACTCGTCCGCCGCGTCGTCGCTCAGCGGCGTGCCGAGGAAGGACCGGACGCGGTCGCGCCGCTGCTCCTCGAAGCCGGCCTCGCCGGCGGCGAACCGCGCCCAGTGCACCTCGGTGAGCTCGCGCCAGCGGTCGAGGGCCTGGTCGACGGAGTCGTACCCGTTCAGCAGGCCCTCGGCCGCGAGGTGATCGCGCATGCCCGTGGTGTCGGCGCTCGCGTAGTCGAAGATCGTGTCGTCGATGTCCCAGACGACGGCGCGGATCGGCATGCTCCGACGGTACCCGCACCGCCCGCTCCCGGCTGGGGGCTCGGGGGTCACTCCCGAAGAACACCGTCTCGATGCCCCGGACCACGGCGCGGATCGGCACGCTCCGACGGTACGGGAAGGGCCCGGAAGCCGGTGCGGCTTCCGGGCCCTTCGTACGTACGGGCGTGACTAGGCGGTGAGCTTGGCCAGGGCCGCGTCGACACGGGCGAGCGTCTTCTCCTTGCCCAGGATCTCCAGGGACTCGAAGAGCGGCAGGCCCACCGTGCGGCCGGTGACCGCGACGCGGACCGGGGCCTGGGCCTTGCCGAGCTTCAGGCCGTGGGCCTCGCCGGCGGCCAGGACGGCCTCCTTGAGGGACTCGGGGCTGGTCCAGTCGGCCGCTTCGAGGTTGGCGCGGGCGGTGGTGAGGAGCGGGACCGGCTCGCCCTTCATCGCCTTCGCCCAGGACGCCTCGTCCTCGACCGGCTCGTCGAGGAAGAGGAAGTCGACGTTGGCCGTGATGTCGGACAGGACCGTCACGCGGGTCTGGGCGTGCGGGGCGATCCGCTCGAAGGCCGCGCGGTCGAAGGACTCGGGCTTCCAGTTGGCGTACGGCGCCTTCAGCCACGGCTCGCAGGCCGCGGTGAACTCCTCCACCGGGAGCTTGCGCAGGTGCTCGGCGTTGATGTGCTCGCACTTCTTCAGGTCGAAGCGCGCCGGGTTGGCGTTGACGTCCGCGATGTCGAAGGCGGCGACCATCTCCTCGATCGTGAAGATGTCGCGGTCCTCGGCGATGGACCAGCCGAGGAGGGAGAGGTAGTTCAGCAGGCCCGCGGGGAGGAAGCCGCGCTCGCGGTAGAGGTTGAGGGATGCCTCGGGGTCGCGCTTGGAGAGCTTCTTGTTGCCCTCGCCCATGACGTACGGGAGGTGCCCGAACCGCGGGATCTCCTTGGCGATGCCCAGCTCGATCAGCGCCTTGTACAGCGCGATCTGGCGCGGGGTGGAGGACAGCAGGTCCTCGCCGCGCAGGACGTGGGTGATCTCCATCAGCGCGTCGTCGACGGGGTTGACGAGCGTGTAGAGGGGGGCGCCGTTGGCGCGGACGATGCCGTAGTCCGGGACGTTGTCCGGGTTGAAGGTCAGCTCGCCGCGGACCAGGTCCGTGAAGGTGATCGGCTCGTCGGGCATGCGGAAGCGCACGATGGCCTCGCGGCCCTCGGCCTTGTAGCGGGCGATGCGGTCGGCGCTCAGGTTGCGGCAGGTGCCGTCGTAACCCGAGGGCTTGCCGGCGGCGCGGGCCGCGTCGCGGCGTACCTCCAGCTCCAGGGCGGTGCAGAAGCACTCGTACGCGTAACCGCCCGCCATCAGCTTCTGGGCGACGTCCTTGTAGAGGTCCATCCGCTGCGACTGGCGGTACGGGGCGTGCGGGCCGCCCACCTCGGGACCCTCGTCCCAGTCGAGGCCCAGCCAGCGCAGCGAGTCGAGCAGCTGGTGGTACGACTCCTCGGAGTCGCGGGCGGCGTCGGTGTCCTCGATGCGGAAGACCATCGTGCCGCCGTTGTGCCGGGCGAACGCCCAGTTGAACAGGGCGGTGCGGACCAGGCCCACGTGGGGGTTGCCGGTCGGCGAGGGACAGAAACGTACACGTACGGGTGCGCTAGCCACGCTTGATCACCTTGTTGGTGAGAGTGCCGATGCCTTCGATGGTGACGGCGACTTCGTCGCCGACGTTCAGGGGCCCGACTCCGGCCGGGGTCCCTGTGAGGATGACGTCGCCCGGGAGCAGCGTCATGGCCTCGGAGATGTGCACGATCAGGTCCTCGACGGAGCGGATCATGTCGCTCGTGCGCCCCAGCTGGCGCTGCTGCCCGTTGACCGTGCACTGGATGGCGAGGTCGGCGGGGTCGAGGTCGGTCTCCACCCAGGGGCCGAGCGGGCACGAGGTGTCGAAGCCCTTGGCCCTGGCCCACTGCTTCTCGCGCTGCTGGACGTCGCGTGCGGTGACGTCGTTGGCGCAGGTGTAGCCGAGGACGACGTCCTTGACGCGCTCGCGCGGGACCTCACGGCACATGCGGCCGATGACCACGGCCAGTTCGGCCTCGTGGTGCAGCTCGCTGGAGAAGGAGGGGTACGCGATGTCGTCACCCGGGCCGGTCACCGACGTGGACGGCTTGAAGAAGGTGAGGGGCGCGTCCGGACGGCCTTGATCGTCGAAGACGGTGTTGCCCAGCTCCGCCGCGTGCTCCGCGTAGTTGCGGCCGACGGCCACGACCTTGCTGGGGAGCACGGGCGGCAGGAGCCGGACCTTGCTCAGCGGGACCTTGACGCCGGAGAGCTCGAAGTCGGCGTACGGGATGCCCTTGATGATGTCGAGGACGAGGTCTGCCTCTGCGCCGGGGGCGCTGGGACCCTCAACCGCGCCGAAGGCGACATTGCCGTCGATGGAGAACCTGGCGATGCGCACGGGATGCTGCCGCCCCTTACTTGCTGGCTGGCCGGAGACTGACGCTCCAGGCTAACGCGGCCGAGGGGTCCCACCTCCCGTAACGCCGCCGCGTCCGCCTAGGCGGCGGGGGCTTCCATGAGGACGGTCCGGCGCGGGTTGGCGGTCTCGGCGGGGAGCTCGACGGGGTGTTCCGGCCGCTCGGCCGTCTGCAGGTCCGTGGCGTCCTCGAGGTGCGCCAGCGTGGTGCGGCGCGGGTTGGCGGTGCTGCGGAACATCGTCGTGGCGTTCATCTGTTGTTCAAGCCTTGTCGGTAGGGGCGCCCGTCGGCCGGGCGCGGTGATTGCCGGATTCGCCATCCCTGTAAAGCGTCAGGCTAAACACCCGTTTCCCCGTCAAAGATGTGAAGCAGACGGGAACAGTGTGTGAGTTTCCTCACGAGATGGCAGGCATATCGATCATTTCGGGCGGAGTTTGGTGGCCGGAGAAACGGACATTGCCCCACTGAAGCCATCATTCCGCTCCTGATCATCAGGACTGGGACACCCCCCACCCCTAAGCGACTCATTCGCTTTTGCCCCTTTTGCCCCTGAACTGTTTCTACAACTTGTCACACGCCCCTCACGCCGTGTCACGCCGGTCACGGCCCGACACGCGGGCCTTGTTGGAGATCCGGCACTGTGCTGGAATTCCCCGGACCGCCGCGAGATTCCAGCCGGCGCGCAGGGCGCAACGCAGCAACGCAGCGCCGAGTGGCGGCGGGAAGGGGAGAAGCGCCGGTCACTCACGACCACCCATGGGGCCGCTCGGTGCCCCACGACTCGACACCGTTCCGCCGTTCGCGCGGAGGAACGCCTGGTCCAGAGGTTGCGACGCTAGTGCAGGGACGTTTCAAGAGGGATGGCAGCGCTGCGGCGGAGCAGGAGCCGCGCGGGACCGACCGCGGATCCTCGCCCCAGCACGCCCAGAAGCACGCTCGGGCCGCGGTCGGCGACGGTGGCGGCGATCGTGCCGTGCGCACCGGGCCCAAGGGCGGCGGCGAGCAGGCGGCTCCCGTGAGAGCCGGCGAGCCCATTTCCACGGGCTCGCGAATAGCCCTGCGCAACTGGCGCATCAGCACCCGTCTGGTCTCCCTGCTGGCCCTGCCGGTGGTCGCGGCGACCACGCTCGGCGGTCTGCGTATCAACGAGTCCATGAACGACATGGAGCAGCTGGAGCACATGCAGCTGCTGACCGAGATGACCAAGCAGGCGACCGAGCTCGCCACCGCGCTCCAGGAGGAGCGCGACAAGTCGGCCGGTCCGCTCGCCAACGGCACCAGCCCCGCCGACTTCAAGGTGAAGGGCCCCCGGGACAGGACCGACCGGGCCAGGGACGCGTTCATCGCCGGTACGAACAGCGTCGAGACGGAAGGCGACGAGAGCCTCCGGAGCATCCGCGTCAGCCTCCGGGACATCGCCGGCCGGCTGAACTCCATCCGCCAGATCCGCGAGGACGCGTACCAGGAGACGTCCAACTCGCAGACGGTCAACAACTACAGCCAGCTGATCACCTCGCTGCTGAGCCTCTCCCAGGACATGGCGCAGGCCACCTCCAACCCGGAGATGATCAAGCGGACGCGCGCCCTGGCGGCCTTCTCCTCCGCCAAGGAGTACGCCTCCATCCAGCGCGCGATCATCGCCGCGGCGCTGCCGGCCAACAACCGGGAGACGGGCAAGCTCAACGAGAGCGACCGGCTCTTCGCCAAGTCCGCGATGGAGAACGAGGACGCGGCGCGCAATTCGTTCGCCTCCGTCTACGTGGGCGACGCCGAGAAGCTGACCGAGTCGCTGGACACCGGCAAGCCCGAGATCGAGGCCGCCGACAAGTACGCGCACCGGATTCTGCAGACGTCGGGCGGGCTCAGGCGTGAGCTCCCGCGTTCGTACATGGACTGGACGGACGCGGACTCCAACAAGATCCTGGCCATGAAGCGGATCGAGGCCACGCTCCTCAACGAGATGGAGCAGAAGGCTCGTGAGCTGCGCGAGGAGTCGCAGCAGGACGCCATCCTCAACGGTGCGCTGATCCTGCTCGTCCTCGGTGTCTCGCTCGTCGGCGCGTTCGTCGTGGCCCGCTCCATGATCCGCTCGCTGCGCCGGCTCCAGGACACCGCCACCCGGGTCGCCCAGGACCGTCTCCCCGAGCTCGTCAAGCAGCTCTCCGAGGCCGACCCGCAGGACGTCGACACGTCCGTGGAGTCCGTCGGTGTGCACTCGCGCGACGAGATCGGCAAGGTGGCCGCGGCCTTCGACGACGTGCACCGCGAGGCGGTCCGCCTCGCCGCCGAGCAGGCGCTGCTGCGAGGCAACGTCAACGCGATGTTCACCAACCTGTCGAGGCGTTCGCAGGGTCTCATCCAGCGTCAGCTCTCGCTCATCTCCGAGCTGGAGTCGCGCGAGGCCGACCCCGACCAGCTGTCCTCGCTCTTCAAGCTCGACCACCTCGCGACCCGCATGCGCCGCAACGGCGAGAACCTGCTCGTTCTCGCCGGTGAAGAGCCCGGCCGCCGCTGGACCCGGCCCGTGCCGCTCGTCGACGTCCTGCGTGCCGCCGCCTCCGAGGTGGAGCAGTACGAGCGCATCGAGCTGTCCTCGGTGCCGGGCACCGAGGTCGCGGGACGCGTCGTCAACGACCTCGTGCACCTCCTCGCCGAGCTGCTGGAGAACGCCACGTCGTTCTCCTCTCCGCAGACCAAGGTCCGCGTCACCGGTCACGCGCTGCCCGACGGGCGGGTGCTCGTCGAGATCCACGACACGGGTATCGGCCTGTCGCCGGAGGACCTCGCGGCGATCAACGAGCGGCTCGCCTCGCCGCCCACCGTGGACGTCTCGGTCTCGCGCCGCATGGGCCTGTTCGTGGTCGGCCGCCTGTCCCTGCGACACGGCATCCGCATCCAGCTGCGCCCCTCCGACTCCGGCGGCACGACCGCGCTGGTCATGCTGCCCGTCGATGTCGCCCAGGGCGGCAAGCAGGCTCCGGCCAAGACCGGCGCGGCGGCCCAGCCGCAGGTGCCCTCCGGCCCCGGCGGCCGCGGGCCGGCCGGCGGCGCCCCGGCGGGACGGCTGCCCGCCGGTTCCGGCGGCGCGCGCGGCCAGGTCGCGGGCTCCGGTCCGCGTGCGGCGCTGCCCGGGCGCGACGGGGGCCAGGGTCCCGGCCAGGGCCAGCAGCCCGGTTCCGCTCCGGGCCGGCCCGGCCAGGGCGGCCAGGCCGGCGGTCTTTCCGGTGCCTTCGGCGGCAGCCGGCAGGCCGGCAACCGTGAGCAGCGTCCCGGCGTACGCCAGAACGCCTTCCAGAAGAGCGACCCCGCCCAGGGCACCCAGGCCGGCCAGGGCGGCGGTGCGCAGCAGCAGCCCCGTGGCGGCCGGCGTGCCGAACTGCCCGGCTCCGCCGCCCCGCAGCGTCCGGCGCGTCCGCAGGCCACCAGCTGGGGCGCCGACCAGCCGCGCGGTCACGAAGAGGCCGCGGACCGGCAGGGCCCCGGCTCGACCGCCGAGTTCCAGCGGCCGGACTTCGACGGGCCGCCGCCCGCGTCCGCGGGCCTGTTCGAGCGTTCCGACGTGCGCGGTCCCGTGGACCAGCAGACGACCGGACCGTACGAGCGTCCCGGCGCCCGCGGTGCGCAGGACCCCGCGTCCACGGGCCAGTTCGCCGGGCCCGAGGCGCACGCCCCGCAGGGCAGCGGCTCGGCCGGCCCGTACCAGCGGCCCGAGCTCCAGGCTCCGCAGGATGCCGCGTCCACCGCGCAGTTCGCCGGGCCGGACTTCGGCGCCCCGCAGCAGGCCGGCCCGGTGGGCGCCTACGGCGGCCAGGCCCAGCCGCACGGGCAGGGGCAGCGCCCGGACCAGGGCCGTCCCCAGGGCGGGCCCCAGGACCTCGGTCCCGTGGCACCGCGCCGGCACGGCCGCGAGAACGCGGGGAACGCCGCGAACCCCGGCGCCGCGCCGCGTCCGCCCGTCGCGAGCCTGCCTCCGCAGCAGCCGCAGCACGAGCTGCCGCCCGCCCCCGGTCCCGGTGACGGGCGTACGCCGCTCTTCGACACGCTCGAGTCGAACTGGTTCCAGCAGGGCGAGCATCAGGTCCCCGGCGTACCCCAGCAGCCCCAGCAGCAGTCCGGGCGGCCGGTGCAGCAGTCCTCTGCCGCGCACGCCGCCACCCCTCCGATGCCGCAGCGCGCCCAGGCGCGCGACACGGGTGCCGCGAGCAGCACCACCCACGGTACGAACGCCACCAACGGCGCCGCCTGGCGCACCTCGCCGAACGACGAACTCGTAAAGCAGGCCGAGCGGGTCAAGAAGCCCGCAGCCGGCGGTGTCACGACCTCGGGTCTGCCGCGACGCGTCCCGCGCGCCAATCTGGTGCCGGGTACCGCGCAGCAGCAGAACCACCAGACCGGTCCGCAGGTCTCGCGTGCGCCTGACGACGTACGCGGCCGGCTGACCAATCTTCGTCGGGGTATCCAGCAGGGTCGCCAGGCCGGCAGCAACGGCTCGACGACCGGCAGCTTCACCATTGACCCCACTCACCAGCAGGAGCGTTAGTTGAGTCCGATGAGCCAGGCGGCCCAGAACCTGAACTGGTTGATCACCAACTTCGTGGACAACACCCCAGGGGTGTCCCACACCGTGGTGGTCTCCGCCGACGGACTCCTTCTGGCGATGTCCGAAGGCTTCCCTCGCGACCGTGCCGACCAGCTGGCGGCCGTGGCCTCCGGCCTGACCTCGCTGACCGCGGGGGCGTCCCGGATCTTCGAGGGCGGGGCTGTGACCCAGACCGTCGTCGAGATGGAGCGCGGCTTCCTCTTCCTCATGTCCGTGTCCGACGGCTCCTCGCTGGCCGTGCTCGCCCACCCCGACTGCGACATCGGCCTGGTCGGCTACGAGATGGCGCTGCTGGTCGACCGGGCCGGCAGCGTTCTCACCCCGGACCTCCGTGCGGAGCTTCAGGGCAGTCTTCTCCACTAGGCCGCGCACCGCACCGCAGGTATTGCCGAGAACAAACCGTAAAGGCCGCGCACAGCCCCCCACCCCGGCCCCGTCAGACGGCAGGCCCATCCCCTGTTGTCATGCCCGGAGGATCGATCCATGACCCCGCCCCCCGCTTCTCGTGATCCGTACGGGACGCGTTACGACGCGTCGTACGACCACGAGGGCGACCAGCCGCTGGTACGTCCGTACGCGATGACCGGCGGCCGGACCCGGCCGCGCTACCAACTCGCCATCGAGGCGCTGGTCAGCACCACCGCCGATCCCGCACACCTGTCCACGCTGCTCCCCGAGCACCAGCGGATCTGCCACCTGTGCCGCGAGGTCAAGTCGGTGGCGGAGGTGTCGGCGCTGCTGTCGATGCCGCTCGGTGTCGCACGGATCCTCGTCGCCGACCTGGCGGAGGCCGGCATGGTGGCCATCCACCAGCCGGGCAATGGAGAGGCCGGCGGCACGCCGGACGTCACGCTGCTGGAAAGGGTGCTCAGTGGACTTCGCCAGCTCTAGCGGCGGGACGGCCCGCTCCACGACCTCCGCGAAGATCGTGGTGGCGGGCGGCTTCGGCGTGGGCAAGACCACGTTCGTCGGAGCCGTCTCGGAGATCGACCCGCTGCGCACCGAGGCCGTGATGACCAGCGCGAGCGCCGGCATCGACGACCTCACGCACACCGGTGGCAAGACCACCACCACGGTGGCCATGGACTTCGGCCGCATCACCCTGGACCAGGACCTGATCCTGTACCTCTTCGGTACGCCCGGTCAGGACCGCTTCTGGTTCATGTGGGACGACCTGGTGCGCGGTGCGATCGGCGCCGTCGTCCTGGTCGACACCCGCCGTCTCGCCGACTGCTTCCCCGCGGTCGACTACTTCGAGAACAGCGGGCTGCCGTTCGTCATCGCCCTCAACGGCTTCGAGGGGCACCAGCCGTACACGCCCGACGAGGTGCGCGAGGCGCTCCAGATCGGTCCGGGCACCCCGATCCTCACCACCGACGCCCGTCACCGCGCGGACGCCAAGAGCGCGCTGATCACCCTCGTGGAGCACGCCCTGATGGCACGACTCAAGTAGTCCGTGCCACACGGCAGTTGTCATAACGGCGCCAGGGGCGGACTGTGTCCTTCGACACTCTCCGCCCCGGTGTTCATAACGTTTCGAAAGAGAATTGCTCCGCCACGGCCACCCCGCGCGTTCGTGCGGTGCCGCTGCGCTCACATTGCCCCCGCCATTTGACGCCGCTCGCTCTTTTTGACCGTTTTATCTGAGGCTTACACCACTCGGAATGGCCGGTTCCTGCTGTTTGGAAGGCAGCCGCTTGCCGTGCTGGAATTCGTCGAACTCCCGAGTAGTACGGCCCTGAACGAGAAAAACGGCACAGCGTAGGTGTCGGCGCCGAGAGGTTGTTGGTCGAGTGAGGCGTAGCAAGACGAGCTCCGCACAGCAGCAGGCGCGGGGCAACTTCACCCCGCCGCCGCGAACAGCGACGTCGCCCGCGACCTCGCCCACTGTCCCTGGCGCCCCCGCGAGCAGTGACAGCAGCGGCCGGTTTTCGCCGCGCAACTGGCGCGTGCCCACCAAGCTGAACGCGATCCTGCTCATACCCGTGCTGGTCGGTCTCGTCATGGGCGGTTTCCAGGTCAAGGGGTCGATCGACACCTGGCAGGAAGCCCAGGACGCCGAGAAGACCGCGCTCCTGGTACGCGCCGCCTCCGAGTACGGCCAGGCACTGCTCAACGAGCGCGACCTGACCGCGGCCCCGCTCCTCCAGGGCAAGCGCACCAGCTCCGAGGTCACCGAGATCCGCGCCGAGACCGACGCGGCCGCGAAGAAGTTCCACGCGGCCACCAAGGACCTTCCCGACGGGCAGGGCCTCGAACGCCGTCTCGACCTCTTCGCGAAGGAGGAGCCCAAGCTCCCCGCGCTGCGCAAGGCCGCGTACACCCAGGCCTTCGACCCGGTGAAGACCGAAGAGGGCTACACCGCCGTCCAGCACTCCCTGATGGAGCTGTCGAACGAGCTCGGCCTGGGCACCGGCAACATCACCGCCTACGGCCGTACGGTCTACGCCATCCAGCTCGCCAAGGCCGCCGAGTCGCTCCAGCGCTCCATCGGCATGCACCTCCTGGTCCGCCCGAGCGGCGACCCGGAGAAGTTCGCGCAGCAGACGGTCGCCTTCAACTCGTACAGCTACCTGGAGCAGATCGCCCTCGGCGAGTACGTCTCCGGCGGTACGCAGGAGGACACCGACAAGCTCAAGCAGGTCATGAAGGAGAAGGCGGAGGACGGCGCCAAGAAGCTCGCCGACGCCAAGCACCAGGCCGACCAGGCCGGTGTCCCCTTCAAGGCCCCGCCGAGCAAGGACGGTTCCGTCTTCGACGGCATGGTCGAGCAGATCGGCAAGGGCAAGCCGGCCGGTCTGCAGCAGAAGGGCGTCACGCCCGAGTTCTGGATGGCCGCCGCCACCGCCAAGTTCGAGGGCTACAGGGAGATCGAGACCGACCTCGTCGACAAGGCCGTGAACGAGGCCGCCACGATCTCGTCCGACGCCAGGACCGACGCCATCGTCAACGGTCTCGTCGTGATCATCGCGCTGCTCGCCTCGGTCCTCCTGGCCGGCATGATGGCCCGTCAGATGAGCAGTGCGATGAGCCGGCTGCGGACCGCCGCCTTCGGCATCGCCGAGCAGCGCCTGCCGTCGCTGGTCGACCAGCTCTCCCGTACGGAGCCCGGCCGCGTCGACACCCGCGTGGAGCCGATCCCGATCACCACGCGCGACGAGATCGGCGAGGTCGCCCGCGCCTTCGACCAGGTGCACCGCGAGGCCGTCCGGCTCGCCGCCGAGCAGGCCATGCTGCGGGGCAACGTCAACGCGATCTTCACCAACCTCTCGCAGCGCAACCAGTCCCTGATCGAGGGCCAGCTGACCCTGATCACGCACCTGGAGAACAACGAGGCCGACCCGGACCAGCTGGAGAACCTCTTCAAGCTGGACCACCTCGCGACCCGTATGCGCCGCAACGGCGAGAACCTCCTCATCCTCGCGGGCGAGGAGCCCGGCCGCCGCTGGAACCAGCCGGTCCCGCTGGTCGACGTGCTCCGCGCCGCCTCCTCCGAGGTGGAGATGTACGAGCGCATCGAGCTCAGCGGCGTACCGGACTCGGAGATCCACGGCCAGGCCGTGACCGACCTCGTGCACCTGCTCGCGGAGCTGCTGGAGAACGCCACCACCTTCTCGTCGCCGCAGACGAAGGTGCGCGTCACCGCGACCCGGCTGCCCGACGGCCGCGTCATGATCGAGATCCACGACAAGGGCATCGGCCTCACCGCCGAGGACTTCGCGGACATCAACCACAAGCTGGCGAACCCGCCGACCGTGGACGCCACCGTCTCGCAGCGCATGGGTCTGTTCGTGGTCGGCCGCCTCGCGGACCGGCACAGCATCCGCGTCCAGCTGCGCCCCTCGGGAGAGCAGGCCGGCACCACGTCGCTGGTCATGCTGCCGGACGCCATCACCCACGGTGGCGGTGGCGACGCGCTGCCGCAGGACGACTTCACGGTCTCCTCGATCATTCCCGAGCAGCAGCAGCCCGCTTTCGAGAGCGCCCCGCTGCGCACCGCGGCCGAACTCGGCTTCGACGACTCGCGCTACGGCTCCGAGGAGCCCGACGAGGCACAGCTGGACCCGGTGGGCCGCTCGCTGATCCGCGAGGAGCGGCGTGCCCAGCTGGGGGCGCAGGTCACCGGCGACCGTCCGCTCTTCCGTGACGAGGTACCGCAGCAGGCGTCGTACGAGGACCCGCAGCAGTACGAGCAGCAGCCCCAGCAGTCGGCGTACGACCAGCGGGGGTATGACGACTATCCGGCCTACCCGGCGTATCCGGAGGCCGGGCACCAGGAGCCCGCAGCACCGCAGGCAACGTACGAAAGTACATACGATTCTGCCCCCCACCAGGGGAACTGGCCGAATCAGGACTCCTACAACGGTACGTACGAGCAGGGGTTCGGGACGGAACCGGAATCTGCGCAGGACGTTCCCGCGAACGGCCCGGAACGCGTAGGCTTCGACCGTCCGGGTACCGCCCCGGTCCCCTCCCACGAGTTGACCGACGCGGGCCTTCCGCGGCGCGGCGGCCAGCAGCACTGGCAGCCCTCCGGGGAGCCGGTCGGGCAGCCCACCGGACAGGAAGCCGCCCAGCAGCAGGCCGTCGCCCGGCAGCCGCAGCAGAACGCGCGGCAGCAGGGTGAGGACGGGAAGGGCGGCACCGACGACTGGCGTTCGTCGAACGACGAGCGCTGGCAGCGGGCGGAGAAGCTCCGTGAGCCCAAGGCGGGCGGAGTCACCTCCTCCGGTCTCCCCCGGCGGGTGCCCAAGGCCAATCTGGTCGAGGGAACCGCGGAGCAGAGCCCGCAGGGCGGCCCCCAGGTCTCCCGCGCTCCCGAGGACGTACGGGGCAGGTTGAGCAACCTGCGCCGCGGCGTCCAGCAGGGACGCAACGCGGGGACGGACACGAACACAGCGGCCACTTACGATCAGCACGGTGGCCATGGCAACACCTACAACCAGGAGCGTTAGTGTGAGCCCGATGAGCCAGGCGGCGCAGAATCTGAACTGGTTGATCACCAACTTCGTGGACAACACCCCCGGGGTGTCGCACACGGTGGTGGTCTCCGCCGACGGACTCCTGCTGGCAATGTCCGAGGGCTTCCCCCGGGACCGCGCCGACCAGCTGGCGGCCGTGGCCTCCGGCCTGACGTCGCTGACGGCGGGTGCCTCCCGGATCTTCGAGGGCGGCGCGGTCAACCAGACCGTGGTGGAGATGGAGCGCGGCTTCCTCTTCCTGATGTCGATCTCGGACGGTTCCTCGCTGGCCGTACTGGCCCACCCGGAGGCCGACATCGGCCTCGTGGGCTACGAGATGGCTCTCCTGGTGGACCGGGCCGGCAGCGTCCTCACCCCGGACCTCCGTGCCGAGCTGCAAGGAAGTCTTCTCAACTAACAGACAGACAGTGCGCTGTGGCGGCCCCGGGCTTTAGGGTGCGGGGATGTGGCTCCACAGCAACGGATGCCCGGCAGTCGGAGGAGGAAACGTGGCAACACCCCCAGACGGCTCTTCGGCCAACTGGCCTTACGGCCAGGGCCAGGGCCAGAATCAGGGTGACACCTCGCAGAACAGGTTCAACTTCCCCTCCGCGCCGAGCCGGGCCCAGCCGTACGAGCCGCCGCAGGCGCCGCAGCCTCCGCAGCAGCGACAGCCTCGCACCCAGCCGGCGCAGTCGCGGCGGGCCCCCGCGCCCGCCGTCACCCAGGCGAACCACAATCCACTGGTTCGCCCGTACGCCATGACCGGCGGCCGCACCAGGCCGCGCTACCAGCTCGCCATCGAGGCACTGGTCAGCACCACGGCGGACCCGTCACGTCTGCAAGGGCAGTTGCCCGAGCACCAGCGGATCTGCCATCTGTGCCGGGAGATCAAGTCGGTTGCCGAGATCTCGGCGCTTCTCACCATCCCCCTCGGGGTTGCCCGGATCCTCGTCGCCGACCTGGCAGAGGCCGGACTTGTAGCCATTCACCAGCCCGGCGGCGACGAGTCCGCCGGCGGTCAGCCAGACGTGACACTGCTCGAAAGGGTGCTCAGTGGACTTCGCAAGCTCTAGCAGCGGAGCAGCCCGCTCCACAACCTCCGCGAAGATCGTGGTGGCGGGCGGTTTCGGCGTGGGCAAGACCACGTTCGTCGGAGCCGTCTCGGAGATCAACCCGCTGCGCACCGAGGCCGTCATGACGTCCGCATCGGCGGGCATCGACGACCTCACGCACACCGGAGACAAGACCACCACCACGGTGGCCATGGACTTCGGCCGCATCACCCTGGACCAGGACCTGATCCTGTACCTCTTCGGTACGCCCGGTCAGGACCGCTTCTGGTTCATGTGGGACGACCTGGTGCGCGGTGCGATCGGCGCCGTCGTCCTGGTCGACACCCGCCGTCTCGCCGACTGCTTCCCCGCCGTCGACTACTTCGAGAACAGCGGGCTGCCGTTCGTCATCGCCCTCAACGGCTTCGACGGTCACCAGCCGTACAACCCCGACGAGGTGCGCGAGGCGCTCCAGATCGGCCCCGACACCCCGATCCTCACCACCGACGCCCGCCACCGCGCGGACGCCAAGAGCGCGCTGATCACCCTCGTCGAGCACGCCCTGATGGCGCGGCTCCGGTAGGAGGCCGGACACGGCGTACGCGTCGTGTGCGGCGTACCGGCGCGCGTACGGGAAAGGCCCCCGCCACTCCGAGGAGTGGACGGGGGCCTTCGTCGTACGCGCCGGGAACAGCGGGGCTGCTCAGCCCTGCCAGCTGTGCGGGGCGCGGAAGCCCGGGGTGCGCTCCAGGCGCCGCCAGCCGGCCGTGGAGCGGCCGTGGTGGACCGGGGCCGCTTCGGAGCGGCCCGCGGCGCGGGCCATCAGGATCGCGGTGATCGCGGCCAGCTCCTCGGGCTCGGCGTGGCCCTTCTCGACGCGCAGCAGGGATTCGTTCATGGAGGCGCTCCGTCTTCTTCGGGTTCTTCGCAGGGTCACTGCGGGGGGTTGCCGTGCTTGCGCGACGGCAGGTCGGCGTGCTTGTTGCGGAGCATCGCGAGGGAGGCGATCAGCACCTCGCGGGTCTCGGCCGGGTCGATCACGTCGTCGACCAGGCCGCGCTCGGCGGCGTAGTACGGGTGCATCAGCTCCGCCTTGTACTCCTTGACCATGCGGGCGCGCATGGCCTCGGGGTCCTCGGCCTCGGCGATCTGCTTGCGGAAGATGACGTTGGCGGCGCCCTCCGCGCCCATCACCGCGATCTCGTTGGTGGGCCAGGCGTAGGTGAGGTCGGCACCGATGGACTGGGAATCCATGACGATGTACGCACCTCCGTAGGCCTTGCGCAGGATCAGCGAGATCCTCGGCACCGTGGCGTTGCAGTACGCGTAGAGCAGCTTCGCGCCGTGGCGGATGATCCCACCGTGCTCCTGGTCGACGCCCGGCAGGAAGCCGGGTACGTCCAACAGGGTGACGATCGGGATGTTGAAGGCGTCGCACATCTGCACGAAGCGCGCGGCCTTCTCGCTGGCCTCGATGTCCAGGACACCGGCCAGGGACTGCGGCTGGTTGGCGACGATGCCGACGACCTGGCCGTCCAGGCGGGCCAGCGCGCAGAGGATGTTGGTGGCCCAGCGCTCGTGGATCTCCAGGAAGTCGCCGTCGTCGACGAGCTCCTCGATGACCTTGCGCATGTCGTACGGGCGGTTGCCGTCGGCCGGGACCAGGTCCAGGAGCACGTCGGAGCGGCGGTCCGCCGGGTCCTGGGACTCGACGGTGGGCGGGTTCTCGCGGTTGTTGGAGGGCAGCATCGAGATCAGGTAGCGGACCTCGGCGATGCAGGTCTCCTCGTCGTCGTACGCGAAGTGCGCGACGCCCGAGGTCTCGGCGTGCACGTCGGCGCCGCCGAGGCCGTTCTGGGTGATCTCCTCGCCGGTCACCGCGCGGACCACGTCCGGGCCGGTGATGAACATCTGCGAGGTCTCGCGGACCATGAAGACGAAGTCGGTCAGGGCCGGGCTGTAGGCCGCGCCGCCCGCGCACGGGCCGAGCATCACCGAGATCTGCGGGATGACACCGGAGGCGCGGGTGTTGCGCTGGAAGATGCCGCCGTAGCCGGCGAGCGCCGAGACACCCTCCTGGATACGGGCGCCGGCGCCGTCGTTGAGGGAGACCAGGGGGGCGCCGGCCGAGATGGCCATGTCCATGATCTTGTGGATCTTGGTGGCGTGGGCCTCGCCCAGCGCGCCGCCGAAGATGCGGAAGTCGTGGGCGTAGACGAAGACCGTGCGGCCCTCGACCGTGCCCCAGCCGGTGATGACACCGTCGGTGTACGGCTTCTTGGCCTCCAGGCCGAACCCGGTCGCCCGGTGCCGGCGCAACTGCTCGACCTCCTTGAACGTGCCGGGGTCGAGCAGCAGCTCGATGCGCTCACGGGCGGTCAGCTTGCCCTTGGCGTGCTGGGCTTCGGTCGCCCGTTCACTGGGCCCGCGGCGGGCCTGCTCGCGCAGCGCGAGCAGCTCGGCCACCCGGCCACGGGCGTCGGTGGGCTCGCGCGGCGTCTCGTCCAAAACGGTCATGTACTGACCCTACGAAGGCGCACAAGGAAAACAGGCCGTCGACTCTTCACAGTCTCCGGCCCGTTCTCCTGTCACCACTGGACAGAACCATCCACCCATGCAGCCTAAGTACCAGCCCAGAGCCGTCGCGGATTGTGGAGGTCCGACAAGGGCCTCCCCCGCCGTCAGCTGAGAGACACCTCACAGCGGTGGGTCGCTCCGGCCGTGCCGGGCGTGATGCGGAGCTTCAGCGTACGGCCGGTGGACAGCACTTCGACGCCGGGGTCCTTCGTGACGACACGGACACCGCGGACGCCGGGGTGCTCCCAGGCGATCTCCAGCGGCCGTCCGGTGCGCGTCGGTTCGCTGACCGCGAGCGTGGCGGTGCGCCGCTCGCGCCGCACGAGCACGCTCGCCGGGGCCGTCGCCGTCAGCCGTTCCACCGTCCCCGGCTGCCAGAAGTTGGCGGCCGTGACGGCCAGGGAGCGGACGGCCACCGCCTGGACGGCGCGGGTGTTGGCGAGCACCTTCAGCCAGTCGCGGTCGGCCGAGCGGGCGGCGACGGTGCGGCGGGAGGCTCCCGGCATCAGGAGGTAGGCGTACGACGCGTCCACCGGGTCGGTGCCGTGGTCGAGCCAGAGGGTCTGGTAGCGGCGGGTCCGGCGCTCGGTGGTGCTGGTGGTGTTGATGTCGCTCCAGGAGCCGGTGCGGTCCTCGCGCAGGGTCTTCAGGTCCGCGCCGCCGGGGAAGACCCAGCCGCCGTGTCCTTCGAGGTGGGCCCAGCGAGGAGTGGCGTGGCCGGTGTCGACCGTGAGCGGGTGCGTACCGCCTTCGCCGAGCATGCGGTTGTCGACGATCGTCTCGGCGGGTATGCCGTCGGTGGAGGTGATGCCGGCGCCGAGGCACACGACCGTGTCGGCCAGGCAGAACCACGACTTGCGGGCTTCGAGGGTGGAGCCGAGGCCCTTGAGGTGCTGGCCGACGGCGGCGAACTCGCCGTCGGTGGTACCGCCGACCCATGAGACGGCGGGCCTCGGGGCGCCCCATTCGCCGCCCGCCCGGTCGGCGAGCCGCTTGGTGGACACGGTGGTTCCGGGGAGGCGGTAGAAGTCGACGGTGGGCCAGAACCAGTCGGTGTACTGGTCGTTGGCCCTCTCCCCCGGCCACCAGTAGAGCATTCCGGCACCGGTGTGCCAGCCACGCGGGTTCTCGCCGTTGCCGCACTCGTAGTACGAGATCCGCTCCGAGGCCATCGTGATGCCGGCCGCCCAGCCGGGGCGCCGGTGCACGGCCCGGTCCATGGAGGCGAAGAGCTTGTGCGCGACGGGCTCGGGCGCGGCGGCCACGGGAGAGGCGGCGACGGCGTGCAGCCGGGAGAGGTCGGCGACGTCGAACTGCGGTGCGGTGAGGAGCGGCGTCGTACGGTCGCGCTCGATCCAGCCCTTGACCATCGCGGTCCAGCGCTCGCGCTCGGCGGGGGAGGCGCCGCCCGCGAGGAGCGGGATGGCCGCGATCAGGCCCTGGCCGTGGAAGTGGTCGCTGCGCATGACCTTGCGGTCGTCGCTCTTGAGGTAACCCCGGCTTGTCGCGCGGCCGTTGACGCTGTCCATCATCAGGCCGTTGTAGATGAGCGGCGCGTAGGCGTTCTCGACGGAGTCGAGGATGATCTGGCGGTTCGGGTCGGTGACGGCCCAGGTGGAGCCGGCGAGGAGGGTGAAGAGGCGGCCGAGACCGTCGAGCATGACCTGGCCGTACGTTCCGGAGTAGGCGACCCAGGTGTGCTGGACGAAGGAGCCGTCGGCGTACAGGCCGTCGCCCTTGGTCACGTACGGGAAGACGGGCGAGAGGGCGTCGCGGGCGAGGGCGATCTTCGCCGGGCTGCGGCCGATGACGCCGCGCAGGGCGACGGAGCGGCAGAGGTCGACGCGGTTGGCGCCGGTGCTCGTGCCGGAGTAGTTCTTCAGCATCGCCTCGGGGACGAAGTGGTCGACGGCGGCGCAGGCGGCCTGGCGCCGGTCGTCGCCGAGCTCGTCGTGGAGGGCGGCGACGATGTCCATGAGGAGGCGGGGGCTGCCGATCTGCCACTCCCACCAGTTGCCGTAACGGGTGGTGGAGGGGTTGTAGATGGTGGTGGAGAGGTGGTCGAGACCCTTGATGACGTCGGCGAGGAGGGCGGCGTCGGCGGTGAGGCCGGTGCCGGGCTGGAGGTATGCCTGGGTCATGGTCCACAGACGGCTGTAGCTCTGGGTGATGCCGGCCGGCGGGTCGAAGGTGTGGCCGGGCCACAGGGAGTCGCCGGCCGGAGCCATGGCGGCGCGGAAACCGGCGGCGAGACGGCCGGTCTCCTTCAGGCGCGAGGCGTACGGCTCGGTGGCCGGGTCGAATCCGGTGCCGAGCGAGAGTTCGGCCCAGCGCAGGCGGAGCGTCTCGTACTCGTCGGCGCTGCCCGCCGCTCGCGCGGGGGCGTGGCCGGCGAGGGCCAGGCCGAGTGCGGTGGCGGAGGTGGTGGCGAGGAAGACACGGCGGGACCAGGCGGGCGGGAGCGGCACGGGGGCCTCCGGAGCTGGAGTGGTGTAGACCTGTGCCCGCTGGTGTAGCACGGCGCTCCGGGAGCAATCAATGGTCGTGCGAGCATTGGGGGAAAGCGCTTGCCCCCGGGCGGGTGCGGAGCCGGAGCCGTGGGTGCGGTGCGGGTTTCCCGCGGCGTTTCCCGCCGCGCCGCGGTGCGGCTCCGCCCCGGGCCCCGCTCCTCGATCGCCGGAGGGGCTCCGTGCGGGCCTGTCCGGCGATCGAGGACGCGCGCGTTCCGGGGGCCGGCCGGGTCGGCCCGCGCAGAGGAAGCGGGCGTCGCCCCGGTCCGCGTGGCCCGACTGGTGGCCGAACTCGACGCGGTAGCTGCGCCCCTCCTTCAGCGGGACGGCGCCGGGGCCGGTCCGGCAGATGGGCCGGTGATCTCCTCGGCGTACGCCTTGCCGTCGGGCGTCACGCCGGTGACCGGTTCCGCACTGCCGAGGAACCGGGCGCCGCCCGCCCGGTCCGTGCAGGAGAGGACCCGCGGGAAGTCCTCGGCCGCGGCGACCGAGAGCTGCGCGGAGCCGATGACGGCGCCGGCGGACGAGGCGGCTGCGAGAGCGCACGCCGCCCCGAGTCTTCGTGACATGAGGGACACGAGGGACACGAGGACTGAGTAGCCCTGGGGCCTCGGCAGCGTCAGCGTCAGCGTCAGCGTCAGCGAAGTGGAACGCTCCGGGCGGCGGCAGTCCAAGAACCGCCGCCCGGAAGTCCAAGTGACTCAGCAGCCACCGCAGTTGTAGTACGTCACGTCCCAGTGGTTGCCCTCATCGGCGTAGATGTTCCCGGACCCGGACTTCCACTGCGGGGCCCCGTCGCCACGGACACCGATGTAGGTGAAGGTGTTCTTGATGTAGTTCCCGACGCACGTGTACTTGGAGTAGTCGAGCTTGTAGCCGTTCCAGTGGGAGTACGTGCCGCCGGCGTGCCCGGTCTCGGTGCCGCCGGTGATGTTGAGCGCGCAGCCGCTGGCGCTCCTGAGGGTCTGCGCGCCCTGCGCGGACGCGAGGTTGAGCTGCTCGAACGACGTACAGGTCGGGTTGTTGCGGTCCGAGCAGCCGCCGGACGACGACCAGGTGATTCCGGACGAGCGGAACATCGAGGTCGCGGTGGAGTGGCTGATCCTGGTGGCGGCGTGCGCGTCGGTCGCACCGCCGACGACGCCGAAGCCGGGCGCGAAGAGCGCGCCGAGTACGAGGGCGAACACGCTGAGGACGGAGCGGATTCTCACGAGGTTTCCTCCTGCTGGATGACCGTGGTGGACCTGAGGTCGTACGGGACGGCTGTGCAGGTGGAGCAAGGAGATGGTGCCCGAGTCCTCCGCGCGTTCGCCAGAGGGCGTCACCAGGCCGCTCGCCGTCGACCTGGAGTTCAACGGCTCCGCCACGGACGTGTACGGCAACGAGCGCGTCGGCTTCGAGGGCGGCGCGGAGATCCTGCGCTCCCACTGGGGCCTGACCTGGAACGCGGCGCTGGAGGCGGGCGGCGTGATGGTCAGCGACAAGGTCAAGCTGACCTTCGACATCTCCGCGATCAAGAACGCGGCACCGCAGTCCTGATCCGGCCGTCAGAAAACCGGCCGCCGGAGTCAGAGAAGACGGGCAACTTCTTGACTCAGGCGAAATCGTGAGGAAAATTCTTAATACACCAGGAAACCGGAGCGAGCCGCACGGTCGACGGAGACGTTCGTCGACATGCGTGACGACCCACTCGCAGGCTCTGGCCAGGCCCCCGGCAGATCCTCCCGGGTGCCGGAGTTCTCAGCGACGGCTGGAACTCACGGCAACGGGACGGACTACCGGGGACTGCATGTGTTCAGGCCCTCAGCGCGTTCAGCCCCTTCGCACCCTTCGCACTTCGACGGCGTCCAACACCGGCGCGATCCGGACGGCGCGGGCGAACTGCGCGGCGGACCGCCGCGGGTGAGCCGTCCCCCGCGGCGGCCGATGCCGAGACCGGCCGCCGAGCGCCTTGCCGTCAGAAGCCCAGCCCGGAAGTCTCAGAAGCCTCCGCCGCCGAAGTCGCCTCCGCCGCCGAAGCCACCACCGAAGTCGCCTCCGCCGCCGAAGTCATCGGCGTTGAAGTCGCCGCCCGAGAAGTCGCCTCCCTCGTAACCGCCGAAGCCCGAGTCGGCGTACGCGGGGGTGGAGAGCATCGAGCCGAGCATCGTGCCCATCAGCAGGCCGGGCAGGAGGCCGCCGCCGTAGTAGCCGCCTATCCACGGGGTGTACGCCGGACCCGCCTCCCAGTACGGGCGGCGGCCGTCCGCCGTCTCGACCATGCGCGACATCGGGTCCTGACCCTCGGCCAGCCGGGTCGCGTCCGCCGCGCAGACCGGCACCCTGCGGGTGACGCCGCCGGCCGGGGCCCAGTCGGCGTCGGCCGTGGAGGGGCCGTGACGCGGGTCGAAGAAGCAGGGCGGGCGGCGTTCGGGAAGCGGCCTGCCCTCGCGGCGCGCGGTGAGCACGGCGAGCGAGAAGCGGCCGTCCTCCAGCGCCTCGGTGACGCCGCGGACGTCCTCGGCCCGCGCCGCCTTCGCCATGATCGACTTGGCCTTCTCGTACGCGTCCAGGGCGCGCTCGTAGTCGGCGCGCATCGCGTCGTCCGCGCCGGGCTCGGCGGGATGGAAGTCGAGGCGGTCGAGCGTCTCGCCGAACGCGGTGATGTCCTCGTCGACGACCACCCGCACCTTCTCCAGCGCGGCCCGCTCCCGCGCCGCCCGCCGCTGGCGATTGCGCCGCGACAGCAGCATCACACCGGCGCAGCCGGCGACGAGCACCAGGCCGAACGTCACCAGACCGACGACGGACGACGGCCCCGCGGCGCCGTCCCAGGTGTCGGGGGCACCGCCCCTGGCCTGTTCAATGGCGTCGTCGACGAAGGTGTTCAGCTGGGTGACGGCGTCGATGCCGCCCGCCGGTTCGACGGAGGCGGTGAGGTTGGCGACCGCCTGGCGCGACATCACGGCGCGGTCGGCGCCCGCGTCGAAGGCGTCGCCGAGCCTGACGGCGTAGACCCCGGTGATCCCGGTCCTGGTCCGCAGGTCCGCCAGCAGACCGTCCTCCGGGAACTCCGCGCTCGGCGGAAGTACGGCGACGAAGACCGGCTTTCCGGCCTCGAGGATCTTCTCCTCCAGCGCTTCGGCCTCACGGGGCGGCAGCTGGTCTCTGGCGCGCTGATCGACGTACACGGGCGACGCGCGCAGCGAATCCGCCACGGCGTCCAGCCCCGTGGCGGCCTGCGCGCCCGGCGCCACGGCGAGTACGGCGGCCGCCACGGAGAGCAGCAGCCCGGACAAGGTGGAGAACAGTCGTGTCCTCATGCTTAAAATCTACCCGAATGGGTGGTTTTTAAGATAGATGCGTCGGGCCGCGGGTGACTTCTCGTGGAGCCACCCGCACGTTCGCACCTCCGCCCGCCCCGGACTCCCTACTCGGCCGGCTCGACGCCCGCCTTCAGGAGGCCGTACGTGTACGCGTCCTCCAGGGCCTGCCAGGACGCCGCGATCACGTTCTCGCCGACGCCGACCGTGGACCAGTCGCCGTCACCGTCGCCCGTGGTGATCAGCACGCGGGTCGTGGACTCCGTGCCGTGCTTGCCCTCCAGGATGCGGACCTTGTAGTCGACCAGCTCCAGCTTGGCGAGCTGCGGGTAGATCCGCTCCAGGCCGACGCGCAGGGCGCGGTCGAGGGCGTTGACCGGGCCGTTGCCCTCCGCCGTGGCGACGATGCGCTCGCCCTTGGCCCACAGCTTCACCGTGGCCTCGTTGGCGTGGGTGCCGTCGGGGCGGTCCTCGACGATGGCCCGCCACGACTCCGTACGGAAGTAGCTGACGGCGCGGCCCTGGACCTCCTCGCGCAGGAGGAGCTCGAAGGAGGCGTCGGCCGCTTCGTAGGTGTAGCCCTTGAGCTCGCGCTCCTTGACGCGCGCGACGACGCGGCCGACCAGTTCGCGGTCGCCGCCCAGGTCGACGCCGAGCTCCTTGCCCTTGAGCTCGATGGAGGCACGGCCCGCCATGTCGGAGACGAGCATCCGGATGTGGTTGCCGACCAGGCCCGGGTCGATGTGCTGGTAGAGGTCGGGGTCGACCTTGATGGCGGAGGCGTGCAGGCCCGCCTTGTGGGCGAAGGCGGAGACGCCGACGTACGGCTGGTGGGTGGAGGGCGTGAGGTTGACGACCTCGGCGATGGCGTGCGAGATGCGGGTCATCTCGGCGAGCGCGCCGGGCGGGAGCACCTGCTTGCCGTACTTCAGTTCAAGGGCCGCGACCACGGGGAAGAGGTTGGCGTTGCCGACGCGCTCGCCGTAGCCGTTGGCGGTGCACTGGACGTGGGTGGCGCCCGCGTCGACGGCGGCGAGGGTGTTGGCGACGGCGCAGCCCGTGTCGTCCTGGGCGTGGATGCCCAGGCGTGCGCCGGTGTCGGCGAGGACGGTGGCGACGACGGCCTGGATCTGGGCGGGGAGCATGCCGCCGTTGGTGTCGCAGAGGATGACGACGTCGGCACCGGCCTCCGAGGCCGCCCGTACGACCGACTTGGCGTACTCGGGGTTGGCGCGGTAGCCGTCGAAGAAGTGCTCGCAGTCGACGAAGACGCGGCGGCCCTGGGCACGGAGGTACGCGACGGTGTCGCGGACCATCGCGATGTTCTCGTCGAGCGTGGTGCGCAGGGCGAGTTCGACGTGGCGGTCGTGGGACTTGGCGACCAGGGTGACGACCGGGGCGCCGGAGTCCAGGAGGGCCGCGACCTGCGGGTCGTCCTCGGCCCGGGCGCCGGGACGGCGGGTCGAGCCGAAGGCCACGAGCTGCGCGTTCCTGAAGGTGATCTCTGCCTTGGCGCGGGCGAAGAACTCGGTGTCGCGCGGGTTGGCGCCGGGCCAGCCGCCCTCGATGAAGCCCACGCCGAAGTCGTCCAGGTGCCGGGCGATGGTCAGCTTGTCGGCGACCGTCAGGTTGATTCCTTCGCGCTGGGCGCCGTCGCGCAGCGTGGTGTCGAAGACGTGGAAACTGTCGTCGGGGCCTGAGGTGGTCATGACTGTCTGGACTCCTGTCGAGTGGAAGGACTGGCTCCACTTGCCCCCATCATCGCGCGCGCCTCGCCCCGGCCGTGATGGGGCCGGGAAACGAAAAAACCTCTCGCGGGTGCGAGAGGTCTGCGCGCGGGTCTGGGGCACGGTGGCCGCGCCGTACGGGGTGGTACGGGAGCGGTCACTGGGGACCGGCGCGCCTGCTGCCCATAATCATGGCGAACGAGAACACGAGGGCAGTTTGGCACGTTGGGGGCGGCGTGGTATTCCCGTCTCACGATGCGGGCGCCTGATTCAGCGGAGCGTCTCGTCGAGGAACTCGCCGATCTGGGCGAGGACCTGGGACCGCTCCGAACCCGGCAGCCCCATCGCCACATGCGTGCTGAAGCCGTCGAGCAGCGCCCGTATCCGGGTCGCGAAACGGTCGGCGTCGACGACCGTGCGCAGTTCGCCGCGCGAGGCGCCCTCGACGAGCAGGGCCACCAGGTCCCGGTGCCAGGACAGCTCGATGTCGAGAAGGCGGGCGCGGGCCTCCTCGTCGACGGCGTGCGAACGGTTCCAGAGTTCGAGCCACAGCGCCCAGTGCGGATCGCGGGGCCCCGACGGCACGTACAGATCGACGTACGCGTCGAGGCGCTCGCGCACCGGGACCTGCCGGGCGAGCGCGGCCCTGCGGTCCATGCCGAGCTGCTCCTCGCTCCATTCGAGCGTCTGGAGGAGCAGCTCGTCCTTGCTGCGGAAGTAGTAGAGGAGGTGCCCGCTGCTCATCCCCACCTCACGGCCGAGTCCGGCCATGGTCAGCCGCTCCAGCCCGTGCTCGGCGATGCTCGCCATGGCGGCGGCGAGCATCGTCTCGCGGGGCGGGGCGGAGTTGCGCCGACGGGACGGCGGCTTGGCGGAACCGGACGCGGACCCGGTCATGAGGCGTGGACGTTCACATGGGGCACTCGTATGTTCTACCCGATCAGCTGCCCGCCGCGGGCTGCTGCTGGGTGATGCAGTGGATGCCGCCCCCGCCCGCGAAGATCTCGCGGGCGTCGACGAGCGTGACCGTACGGTCGGGGAAGAGGCCGCGGAAGATCTCGGCCGCCTCCTCGTCGCGCGGGTCGTCGAAGGCGCACAGGACGACGCCGCCGTTGCAGAGGTAGTGGTTGATGTACGAGTAGTCGACCCACTCGCCGTCCACCTGGACCTTGGCCGGGGCGGGCACCTCGATCACCTTGAGCGGGCGGCCCTTGGCGTCCGTCTGCGCGCGGAGGAGTTCGACGTTCGCCTTGCAGGGCTCGTGGTCGGGGTGGGACGGGTCCGGCTGGGTGTGGACGAGGACGACACCGGGCGCGGCGAACGCGGCGACGATGTCGATGTGGCCGAGGGTGCCGTAACCGTGCGGCGGGTAGTCCGTGGTCAGGCCGCGCGGCAGCCAGATCGCCTTGGTGGTGCCGAGCTTGGCGTGGATCTCCGCCTCGACCTGCTCGCGCGTCCACTGGGGGTTGCGCTCGGGGCCGAGCTGGACGGTCTCGGTGAGCAGGACCGTGCCCTCGCCGTCGACGTGGATGCCGCCGCCCTCGTTGACGAGCGGGGAGGAGAGCGTGGGCACGCCCGTGAGATCGGCGACTATGCCGGCGATCTTCGCGTCGTGCTCCCAGGTCGCCCAGTCCTGGGCGCCCCAGCCGTTGAACACCCAGTCCACGGCGGCCAGTTCACCGCTCTCGTCGTCCTTGACGAAGGTCGGGCCGATGTCGCGCATCCAGGCGTCGTCGAGTTCGTGCTCGACGATCTCGATGTCCGGGCCGAGCAGCTCGCGGGCGCCGGCCGCCTGGCCGGGGCCGACGACCATGGTGACCGGCTCGTAGGTACGTACGGCGCGGGCGACGCCCGCCCACGCCTCACGGGAGGCGGCGAGTTCCGCCTCGTCGGAGAAGGTGACGTTGGGGCCGGGCCACGCCATCCAGGTGCGCTCGTGCGGGGCCCACTCGGCGGGCATACGGAAAGCCATGGGGGGTCCTTACCGGAATCAGAGGAAGTAGAGGCGGTTGAGGGAGACGGAGTCGGCGGGTTCCGAGCGGAGCGGGTCGCCGTCGAGCGTGACGAGTCCGCTGTGCCCGTCCACCCCGACCTCTCCGATACGGGAGTTCAGGCGCAGGTCGGCGGGGCCGATGCCGCGCGTGCCGCGCACGGCGACGCGGCGCCGGCGGGTCGGCATCAGGTCGTTGCCCTGGTCGAGGGCGGCCTGCGCGACGAAGGCCACCGACAGGTCGGCGGGGGTCGTGCCGTGCGCGCCGAAGAGGGGGCCCAGGACGAGCGGCTCGCAGGTGTCGGTCGCCGCGTTCGGGTCGCCCGTGACGCCGTACGCCGGGAAGCCCGACTTCAGGACCATCTGCGGCTTCGCACCGAAGTACTGGGGCCGCCACAGCACGATGTCGGCCATCTTGCCGACCTCGATCGAGCCGATCTCGTGGGCGAGGCCGTGGGCGATGGCGGGGTTGATGGTGAGCTTGGCCATGTAGCGCAGGACGCGCGCGTTGTCGTCGTCCGGACCGTCGCCCTCCATCGGGCCCAGCTCGGCCTTCATCTTCCCGGCCATCTGGAACGTACGGCGCACGGTCTCGCCCGCGCGCCCCATCCCCTGCGCGTCGGACGAGGTGATGCCGATCGCGCCCAGGTCGTGCAGCACGTCCTCGGCGCCCATCGTCCCGGCGCGGATGCGGTCGCGCGCCATGGCGGCGTCGCCGGGCAGGTCGGTCTTGAGGTCGTGTACGGAGACGATCATCCCGTAGTGCTCGGCGACCGCGTCCCGTCCGAAGGGGAGGGTGGGGTTGGTGGACGAGCCGATGACGTTCCGCACGCCGGCCATCTTGAGGACGTTGGGGACGTGCCCGCCGCCGCAGCCCTCGATGTGGAAGGCGTGGATCGTCCGGCCTTCGAGGACGGAGAGGGTGTCCTCGACCGACAGGCACTCGTTCAGGCCGTCGCTGTGCAGGGCGACCTGTACGTCGTGGTCCTCGGCGACGCGCAGCGCGGTGTCCAGGGCGCGGGTGTGCGCGCCCATGTCCTCGTGCACCTTGAAGCCGGACGCCCCGCCCTCGGCGAGCGCCTCGACGAGCGGGGCCGCGTCGGAGGACGAGCCGCGCGCGAGGAAGCCGATGTTGACGGGCCAGGCGTCGAAGGCGCCGAAGGCGTGGCGCAGGGCCCACGGCGAGTTCACGCCGACGCCCCAGACCGGGCCGAACTCCTGGCCGATGATCGTCGTCACGCCGGAGGCGAGCGAGGCCTCCATGATGCGCGGCGAGAGCAGGTGGACGTGCGTGTCGACCGACCCCGCCGTCGCGATCAGGCCCTCGCCCGAGACGATCGACGTACCGGTGCCGACGACGACGTCCACGCCGTCGAGGGTGTCCGGGTTGCCGGCCCGCCCGATGGCGTGGATGCGGCCTTCCCTGATGCCGATCGACACCTTGCGGATGCCCTGGGCCACGTCGATGACCAGCACGTTGCTGATGACGACGTCGCAGGTCTCGCGCACGGCGGCGGCCTTGAGGTGCAGCCCGTCGCGGGCGGTCTTGCCGAAGCCCGCGAGGAACTCCTCACCCGGCTTCTGCGCGTCCGACTCGACGCGCACGGTCAGCCCGGAGTCGCCGAGCCTGACCCGGTCCCCGGCGCGGGGGCCGTGCACGGCGGCGTACTCATGCGGATCGATGCTCATGCCTCAGCTCCTCCTTCGGGCCCTTCGGGCTGTGCTCCCCCTGGTGCCTGCGCTCCCAGATAGCCGCAGGCCGCCGCCGCGCGCAGGGCCTCCTCCTTGGCGCCGGGCGCGTCCAGCGGACCGTCGACCAGGCCCGCGAAACCGATCGCGATCCGGTCGCCGCCGATCGGGACCAGGCCGACCTCGGCCCCGCCGCCCGGATCGAAGCGGACGGAGGACCCGGCCGGTACGCACAGCCGCATGCCGTACGCCGCCGCGCGGTCGAAGTCGAGGCGCGGGTTGGCCTCGAAGAAGTGGAAGTGGGAGGTGACGCTGACGGGGACGGCCGCGGTGTTGCGCACGGTCAGCCGCACCGCCGGCTCCGGCTCCGGGTCGGCGGGGCCGGGCAGGACCGCGCCCGGGGCGTCGTCGCCCAGGGTCGCGCCGCCGCCGATCGGGGACGACACCACCGCGAGCCGGGAGCCGTCGTCGAAGACGGCCTCCACATGCACCTCGGTCACCACATCGGCGACGCCCGGCAGCACGTCGTCGGGGCCGAGCACGGACCGCGCCGCCTCGATCGCCTCCGCCAGCCGCCGCCCGTCGCGGGCCGCCTCGCACACCGTGTCCGCGATGAGCGCGGTCGCCTCCGGCACATTGAGCCGCAGGCCGCGCGCCCGGCGCGCCCGCGCCAGCTCGGCGGCTCCGAACAGCAGCAGCCGGTCGCGTTCCGTCGGGGTCAGTCGCACGCCGCCACACCTCCCAGAAGATTAGAACTTCACTCTAACCATCAGGTTCATACGTCAGAAACATTGACGCACCACCTTGAGCTAAGTCACATTGAACAGCACTCAAAACTTTGTTGTCCGGCGGACCGGGAGACCCAGCCATGCCGATAGAACAGCGCGGAGTCGACACCATCCCCGACGAGGAGCGCACCAGCGGGCCGCGCGACCTCGTCTCCCTCCTCCTCGGCTCGAATCTGTGCCTGGGCGTCATCGTCTTCGGCTGGCTGCCGCCGTCCTTCGGCCTGGGCCTGTGGCCGTCGGTGACCTCGATCATCGTCGGCACCCTGGTCGGCATCGCGGTCACCGCACCGCTGGCGCTGATCTCACTGCGCACGGCGACGAACCTCTCCACCTCCAGCGGCGCCCAGTTCGGCGTACGCGGCCGTCTCGTCGGCTCGGTCGTCGGCCTGCTGCTCTCCCTCGGCTACACGGCGCTCACGCTGTGGATCGGCGGCGACGTGATGGTCGGGACGCTGTCCCGGCTGACCGGCCTGCCCGACAGCGGGTCGTCCCGCGCCCTGATGTACACCGTGCTGGCGGCCGCCACGGTCGTGGCGGCGGTGTACGGCTACAAGCTGCTGCTGAGCCTCAGCAAGGTGCTGTCCGTCGGCATGGTCGTCCTTCTCCTGCTCGGCGTCCTCGCCTACGCGGGCGACTTCACCACGGCCGCTCCCCCCGACACCCCGTACCTGCTCGGCTCCTTCTGGCCCACCTGGCTGCTCGCGGCCGTCGCCGCCGGACTGAGCGGCCCGGTCGCCTTCATCACGCTGCTCGGTGACTACACGCGTTACATCTCGCCGCGCCGCCACAGCCCCCGCAAGGTCCTCGGAGCCACCTGTCTGGGCCTGCTCCTGGGCCTGCTCGTCCCGCAGCTGTTCGGTACGTACACCGCGCTGGCCGCCCGCGCCGGCCTCGACTACGCCGGACCGCTCGTCGACGCCGCACCCGTCTGGTACCTGGCCCCGCTGCTGCTGGCGGCCTCGGCCGGGTCCGTCGGCAACGCCGGCCTGATGCTGTACTCGATGGGCCTGGACCTGGACGCGATCGTGCCGAGGGCCACCCGCACCCGGGCCACCGTGATCGCCGCCGCCGTCGCGACCGCGTTCGTGTTCGTGGGCTCCTTCGCCTGGTCGGTGCAGTCCGCGATGACGTCCTTCGTCCTGCTGCTGACGGCCATCGGCACCCCCTGGGCGGTCATCTCCCTCATCGGGTACGTGCGCTGCGGCGGCCAGTACGACGCGGACGCCCTCCAGGTCTTCAACCGCCGCGCCAAGGGCGGCGTCTACTGGTACCGGTCGGGCTGGAACGTCCGGGCCACGGCCTCCTGGGCACTGGGCGCGGCGGTCGGCCTGGCGGCGGTCTCGACGACGGCCTACGAGGGCCCGCTGCTGGCCCTCACCGGCGGCGTGGACTGCAGCTTCATCCTCTCGGGGCTGGTGGGCGGCGTCGCGTACACGGCACTGACGGCGAGGGGGCGGGCGACCGTACGCACCGGAGCGGAACCCGTGGCCGAGGTCGAGAGCGAGACCGCCGCTCCCGCGTGAGGAGCGGCGGTACGCGTGAGGCCGCGCCCGGCAGGGATGCCGGGCGCGGCCTCACGTACGTACCAGCGCGGGCGGTGTCAGCCCAGTTCGTGCGTCCAGCCGTGGGTGTCCTCGGCCCTGCCCGTCTGGATGGCGAGCAGCGCCTCGCGCAGCTCCATCGTCACCCTGCCCGGCTGCCCGTCCCCCTGGACCCACTCCGCGCCCTCGGACTTCACCGAGCCGACCGGCGTGATGGCCGCGGCGGTGCCGCAGGCGAAGACCTCGGTGAGGGTGCCGTTCTCGGTGTCGCGCTTCCAGTCCTCCGTGGAGATCCGGCCCTCCTCGGACTCGTAGCCGAGGTCGCGGGCGAGCTGGAGCAGTGAGTCGCGGGTGATGCCGGCGAGGAGCGAGCCGGTGAGCTCCGGGGTGACGATCTTGTTCCCGTACACGAAGTACAGGTTCATGCCGCCCATCTCCTCGACCCACTTGTGCTCCAGCGCGTCCAGCCAGACCACCTGCTCGCAGCCCTTCTCGGCCGCCTCGGCGAAGGCGAGGAGCGAGGCCGCGTAGTTGCCGCCGGTCTTGGCGAAGCCCATGCCGCCGGGGACGGCGCGGACGTAGTTCTCGGAGAGCCAGACCGAGACCGGCTTCACGCCGCCGGGGAAGTAGGCGCCGGCCGGCGACGCGATGACGATGAAGAGGTACTCGTTGGCCGGGCGCACACCGAGCCCGACCTCATTGGCGATCATGAACGGGCGCAGGTAGAGGGATGCCTCGCCGCCGTGCGCCGGAACCCACGCCTTGTCCTGCTGGACCAGCGCGTCACAGGCCGCGATGAACGTCTCGACGGGCAGCTCCGGCATCGCCAGCCGGCGCGCGGAGATCTGGAAGCGCTCGGCGTTCGCGTCGGGGCGGAAGGTGGCGACCGTGCCGTCGGGCCGGCGGAAGGCCTTCAGGCCCTCGAAGATCTCCTGCGCGTAGTGCAGGGTCATGTTGGCCGGGTCGATCGACAGCGGCGCGTACGGCGTGAGCTGCGCGTCGTGCCAGCCACGGCCCGCGGTCCACCGGATGGTGACCATGTGGTCGGTGAAGTGGCGGCCGAATCCGGGGTCGGCCAGGATCGCCTCGCGCTCCGCGTCGGACAGCGGGTGCGAGGAGGGCTTGAGCTCGATCGTGGGCGTCGTCATGAGTGCGTGTCCTTCACCGGTTGTGTGTGGTGGACCGCGCTCACGCCTCTAGTAGGACGTCCGAGCTTCCCCTCATACCGCGGCCCCGCGTTCGATTATCGCCCGTGGGAGTGCGTGCATGAAACGGCGTGCAGTGCGGCCCGGGATCGATGGTCCCACCCGGCCGCGGCAAAGCACAGCCGCCGGGTGTCTGTGACCCGGCGGCTGTGGGAGGAGTCCGTCGGGTCAGCCCGCTACGCGTACCGCGAGCGCGTCGCCGATTTCGTCGGTCGTGCGTGTGGTGGTGCCGGCGGGGGTCCCCTCCATGCCCCTGGGGCTGTGGGGGCGCTCCGCGAGGTCGGCGGAGACGGCTTCCTCGATACGGACGGCCTCGGCCTCGAAGCCGAGGTGGCGCAGGAGGAGGGCGACGGAGAGGACCGCGGCCGTCGGGTCGGCCTTGCCCTGGCCCGCGATGTCGGGCGCGGAGCCGTGGACGGGCTCGAACATCGACGGGAAGGCACCCGTCGGATTGATGTTGCCGGAGGCCGCCAGGCCGATGCCGCCGGTCACGGCGGCGGCGAGGTCGGTGAGGATGTCGCCGAAGAGGTTGTCGGTGACGATGACGTCGAAGCGCTCCGGCTGGGTGACGAAGAAGATCGTCGCGGCGTCGACGTGCAGGTAGTCGGTGGTGACCTCGGGGTACTCCCGGCCGACCTTGTCGAAGATGTTCTTCCACATGTGGCCGGCGTACACGAGGACGTTGTTCTTGTGGACCAGCGTCAGCTTCTTGCGCGGACGCGCGTCGGCCCGCTCGTACGCGTCACGGACGACGCGCTCGACGCCGTACGCCGTGTTCAGGCTGACCTCGGTCGCGACCTCGTGCTCCGTACCGGTGCGGATCGAGCCGCCGTTTCCGGTGTACGGGCCCTCGGTGCCCTCGCGCACGACGACGAAGTCGATCTCGGGGCGGCCGGCCAGCGGCGTCGCGGTGTTCGGGAACAGCTTCGACGGGCGCAGGTTGATGAAGTGGTCGAAGGCGAACCGCAGCTTCAGCAGCAGCCCGCGCTCCAGGACGCCGGACGGCACGGACGGGTCGCCGATCGCGCCGAGCAGGATGGCGTCGTGCTGCTTGAGGGAGTCGAGCTCCGCGTCCGGGAGGGTCTCTCCGGTGCGGTGCCAGCGCTGCGCGCCGAGGTCGTACTCCTTGGTCTGCAGCTTCACGTCCTGCGGAAGGACGGCATTGAGGACCTTGAGCCCTTGGGCCACGACCTCCTGGCCGATGCCGTCACCAGGGACCACTGCGAGATTGA
This sequence comes from Streptomyces sp. NPDC003016, assembly GCF_053591455.1. Taxonomy (NCBI): domain Bacteria; kingdom Bacillati; phylum Actinomycetota; class Actinomycetes; order Kitasatosporales; family Streptomycetaceae; genus Streptomyces; species Streptomyces sp. NPDC003016. The sequence goes on along the minus strand of NZ_JBSFTV010000008.1, from coordinate 119,798 downwards.
GGCTGCGAGACATGTCGGCACCCTACTCCCGCGTCCCACCCGCTGACACCGAGTGTCCGCCATTCGGACTCATCGCCTCGTCGGACTCCGTTCGCCCTCCCTGGCGGCCGGAGTTGGCCGCCCCGGGGAAGTTCTCCCGCATGGCCGATCTCCCCGTGGCGGGGAGATTCCCGCCGACCGGGGGCGTCAAGGGCGGCGAGCCGGTCCCGGCCGGAGCCTCGACCGACCCGACGCGGGGCGGGATCGCGTACGTCACGGCGGGCGGCGCGGGCAAGGACCTGCACGGGTTCGGGCCGGGCGTACACGAGCGTCACGAGAGCAACGACCGTAACCACGACCACGACCACATCGCGAGCCCCCACCGGACGAGGGCGCGGCTTCCGGCCCCGGGCACGGTGGAGTGGAGTGGTCGCGGGTGCGGTGCACCGGCTTCTCGTTCCTCGCGGTGGAGGCGGGGCCGGTACGTCGCCGAAGCCGGTACGTCGCCGAAGCCGAAGGTCTCCGCGCTCGCCGCATCGGGCGAGCGCGTCGACTGCTTCGAGATCCGGCGCGGCCGCTGAGCCGGGTCGCCCGCGGCGCGCGCCGGTGGCTCAGTGGCCGGTGGCGCCGCCGTTGTCGCGGCGGTCGAGGGCGCGCTGGAGGGCGGCGGCGGCCTGCTTGCGGTCGGTCTCGTTCGAGCGGGGGGTGTGGCGGACGCGGTGGACGGTCTCGGCCATGATGATCGACTCCTTGAGATCAGAATGATTTCAGGGCGCCGGAATGGGCGGGGAGCAGATGCCGCAGGGGTTACCTGCATGGGGCACGGGCTCGCGACCGCCGTTCGCTGATGGAGCGAGACGTTCGGCTTCCTCCAAGCTAAGCGAGACCGGACTGTCTGTCTCCACAATTACTCGGACTTCCTACTATCTGAGACGCGATCATGGCGGCAGCGCTCTGAGCTCGGCACATCGCCGGTACCGGCCCGGAGCCTGTGAAGCCGGCCCCCGAAGCCCTACAGCAGGTCGCCGTCGCGCCAGTCGAAGAACAGCGCGCCGGCGGGTTCGGGGAGCCCGGCCCCGGCCGCCGGCCGCACATAGAGCGAGCCCTCCTCATCCGGCAGCGGTACGACGCCGTCCGGGCCCAGCGCGGCGATCCGGCCGGACCACACCTGCCACCCGCGCGCCGCGTACAGCGCCGCGCCGTCGTCGGACGCGCAGAGCGCGCCGAGTACGTACGCCCGGTCGATCACCCCCTCCAGCGCCCCCATCACCGCGTCCCCCAGCCCCTGCCTGCGGCGGTCGGCCCGCACCGCCACCCCTTCGACGTAACCGGTCCGCAGGGAGCGGCCGCGGTGCAGGACCCGGCGCTGGACGACGCTTCCGTGGGCGGCGAGGCCCTGCTCGTCATGGACGAAGGCGTGTACGCCGCCGACGGTGTGGTCCCAGTCGTCCTCGCCGAAGTCACCGTCGAAAGCGGCGTCCAGGAGTGCGCGGGCCGCGTGGAGCGTGGCGGGCGCGAGATCGGCGGTGTGGGCGGTACGGACCCGGACGGGACGCGTCCGGGCGGTGGACATCGGCTCAACCATGCACCGCACTCTCGCAGGTCCCGCCCGTACCGGGTACTCAGTCCTCTTTTGAGTACCCGCGCCGTGTCGTACGGGCCCCCCGCGCGGAGGAGTTGGCCCCGTGAACGGCCTCTGCGCTCTCAAGCCCCGGTACGCGGCCCGCCTCCGCGGCGTCCGCGGCGCGCTCGCCCGCCGCGAGGTGTCGCCCGACATCCTCACCGCGGCCGGCATGGTCTGCGCGGCGGGCGCGGCGGCGGCCCTGGCTGCCGGCACAGGTCGCCACCCTGCCGGTCGCGGTGCTGCTCGTGGCGCGGCTCGGCTGCGCCGACCTGGACGGGGCGCCGGCCCGCGACACGGGGCGTACGACACGGCGCGGGGCGCTGCTCAACGGACTCGGCGACCGCGCGGCCGGCTTGGTGGCGCCGGCCGGTTCCCTGACGCTCGCCCCGCTGTGGCTGGTGGCCGTCGCGGCGCTCGCCGCGGCCCTGCCGTCCTGGGTGCCGCCGGCCGGCGCGGGGCGTTGTCCCCGAACCGGGGCAAAGCCCGGTTCCGGGAAGGGGCGGGGTGGGGGACGAGCCCCGCGGGACCCGTCCCCCCCCTGAGCGCCGTCAGTACACGTTCACGCCGTACGCCGACAGGGCTTCCCTCACCGGCTGGTGAATGGCGGAGCCACTGGTCCCCGTACAGCCGGAACTCCCCGAGTGGATCCCCAGAGCCACCCCGCCGGCGAAGTGCGCGCCGCCGCTGTCGCCGCCGGCCGAGCAGGCGGTGGTGCGGACCATGCCGTAGACGGGGCCGTCGCCGTAGTTGACGGTGACGTTGACGGCGGTGACGGTGCCGCTGGTCACCTTGGTGGTGGAGCCGCTCTTCTTGAGGGCCTGGCCCACGACGGCGTTCGCGGCGGACGTGATGTCCTGGCGACTGCCGTTGTAGAGGTTGACGTCGCCCGCCGGAGCCGAGCCGTCCGTGTACCGCACGATGCCGTAGTCGTTGGTCGGGAAACTGGTGCCCTCACGGACGCCGACCACCGGACCGCCGGAGGCCGCCGACCAGTTGGCGGTGATGTTGGTGCAGTGGCCCGCTGTCACGAAGTAACGCGTGGTGCCCTTGGAGACGTTGAAGGCGGCCGAGCAGCGCGATCCGCCGCCGTAGATCGCGTCGCCGCCCGCCACCTCGCGCTTGAAGGTCCCCGGTACGCGCGACACGCGCACGGCACCGTCCTGCGCGTCCGCGACCTTCTTCAGCCGGGCCATCTCCCGCGCGGACACGGACCGGTCGGCCTCGACGCTGACCTGGTTGGTCCGGGGGTCGATGCCCCACGACGTACCGGTGATCTTCGCTCCGGTCTCCAGGGCGGCCATGGCCGCCTCCAGCCGCGCGGCGCTTCGCTCCACGCGCTTCGCCGCGGCACCGGCCGCGCGGACCTGCTCGGCGGCGCGGTCACTGGTGACGGTGACGGTGAGTTCGCCGGTGCGGCGGTCGATGTAGCTGCCCGCGGTGTCGTCGCCGAGCCGCTGGGAGAGCTCGGAGTCCAGGGCGTACGTCGCCGGGCCCGCGGCGGCTTCGGCGGCGGACCCGGCGCCGGCCGGGGCCGCGCCGAGGCCGAGGGCGCCGGCGGCCATTAATGCGGTCAGGGCTGTGCGCGCACGGAGGGTGCGTCTCATGGGGGGGTCTCCTCGGTCAGGTCTCCGTGGGGAACGGAAACACCGTTGAGGAATTTGACATGCTCATTGCCAATCCACAAGACCGCGTCACCGCCCGACGGCCGCCGGTCACCGCCCGACGGCCGCCCGCACGCACCCCCACCGGTTCCGCCGCCCGCTTCGGGGCACACGCACTGCGACGAAGGAGGCGAAGTCATGGGCGCATGGGCACTCACCCGTCGCGGCAGGCGCACGGCCCGCCGCGCGTCGGACAGTTCGGCCCTGGAGGCCGCCGCGCGCTGGGGATTCACGGCGCGCGGGGTGCTCTACGTACTGGTCGGTGTGCTGGCGCTCCGGATCGCGTTCGGCCAGGGCACGCAGGAGGCCGACCGGGGGGGCGCGCTCTCCGAGGTGGCCGGCCGGCCGCTGGGCTCGTTCCTGCTCTGGGCGCTGGGCATCGGGCTGGTCGGCATGGCGCTGTGGCGGCTCTCCGAAGCCTTCTTCGGCGCGGCGGGACCCGACGGCCACAAGCCCCGCAAGCGCCTGCTGTCCCTGGCGCGTTTCTTCTTCTACGGCTTCGTGGCGTACACCGTGCTGTCGTTCGCGGCGGGCTCCCGGGGCAGCGGCAGCGGATCGAGCGACCAGCAGTCGGAGGACGTCACCGCCAGGGTGATGGAACTCCCGGCCGGCCGGTGGATCGTGGGCGTCGGCGGCCTGGCCATCGCGGTCACGGGCGTGTGGATCGCGGCCCGCGCCGCCCTGCGCAAGTACCACAAGCACCTGAAGATGGGCGAGCTGCGGGGCCGCACCCGCCAGGCCGTGGACGTCGCCGGTGTGGCGGGCGGCATCGCACGGGGCGCGGTCTTCGCCGTGCTCGGCGGCTTCGCGGTCAAGGCGGCGGTCGACTACGAACCCGACAAGGCCAAGGGCATCGACGACACCCTCCGCTCCTTCGCCGACACCCCGGCGGGGCCGTGGCTGCTGGCCCTGATAGCCGTGGGCCTGGCCCTGTTCGGCGTCTTCTCCTTCGCGATGGCCCGCTGGCGCAAGATCTGACCCCCGGCTCCACCCGGCTCCACACGAAGCCGCCCCCGTCCGGCGTGGGCGCCGGGACGGGGGCGGGGTCTCGCGGCGCGGGCGGCCGGGGGCCGCGCGCCGGGGCGGTCAGCCCTGGTGCGGGTAGGTGTAGTCGGTCGGCGGGACCAGGGTCTCCTTGATGGCCCGGGTCAGGGTCCAGCGCTGGAGGTTCTGGGGCGCGCCCGCCTTGTCGTTGGTGCCGGACGCGCGGCCGCCGCCGAAGGGCTGCTGGCCGACGACGGCGCCGGTCGACTTGTCGTTGATGTAGAAGTTGCCCGCGGCGTAGCGCAGCTTGTCCATCGTGTACGCGGCGGCAGCGCGGTCGCCGGAGATGACGGCGCCGGTCAGCGCGTAGTCGGACGCCGACTCCATCTGCTCCAGCATGGCGTCGTACTTCTCGTCCTCGTAGACGTGCACGGCGAGGATCGGGCCGAAGTACTCGGTCGTGAACACCTCGTTCGAGGGGTCCGTGCACGCGATGACCGTCGGGCGGACGAAGTAGCCGACCGAGTCGTCGTACGTACCGCCCGCGACGATCGTGCAGGTCGGGTCGGCGGCGGCGCGGTCGATCGCGGCCTTGTTCTTGGCGAAGGAACGCTCGTCGATGACGGCGCCGATGAAGTTCGACAGGTCGGTGACGTCGCCCATGGTGATGGCGTCGACCTCGGCCGCGAACTCCTCCTTGAAGCCGTCGTTCCAGATCGAGGCCGGGACGTACGCCCGCGAGGACGCGGAGCACTTCTGGCCCTGGAACTCGAAGGAGCCGCGGGTCAGCGCGGTCTTCAGCACGGCGCGGTCGGCGCTCGGGTGCGCGACGACGAAGTCCTTGCCGCCCGTCTCGCCGACGAGGCGCGGGTACGTGCGGTACTTCTCGATGTTGTTGCCGACCGTCTTCCAGAGGTACTGGAAGGTCTTGGTCGAGCCGGTGAAGTGGATGCCGGCCAGGTCGCGGTGGTTGAGGGCGACCTCGGAGACCTCGATGCCGTCACCGGTGACCAGGTTGATGACGCCCTTGGGCAGCCCGGCCTCCTCCAGCAGCCGCATCAGCAGCACGGCGGCGTGCGTCTGCGTCGGGGACGGCTTCCAGACCACGACGTTGCCCATCAGGGCGGGAGCGGTCGGCAGGTTGCCCGCGATGGCGGTGAAGTTGAAGGGCGTGATCGCGTAGACGAAGCCCTCCAGCGGACGGTGGTCCAGCCGGTTCCACACACCCGGGGCGTTCGCCGGCGGCTGCTCGGCGAGCAGGTCACGGGCGTACTTGACGTTGAAGCGCCAGAAGTCGACGAGCTCGCACGGGGTGTCGATCTCGGCCTGCTGGACGGTCTTCGACTGACCGAGCATGGTCGAGGCGGCGAGCGTCTCGCGCCACGGGCCCGCCAGCAGCTCGGCGGCGCGCAGGATGATCGCGGCGCGGTCGTCGAAGGACATCGCGCGCCACGCCGGGGCGGCGGCCAGCGCGGCGTCGATCGCGTCCCGCGCGTCCTGCTGCGTGGCGTGGGCGGCGGTGCCGAGGACGGCCTTGTGGTTGTGCGGCTGTACGACGTCGAAACGCTCGCCGCCGCCCATCCGCTTCTCCCCGTTGATCGTCATCGGGAGGTCGACGGGGTTCTCGGCCAGCTCCTTGAGCTTGGCCTCGAGGCGCGCGCGCTCCGGCGAACCCGGGGCGTAGGTGTGCACCGGCTCATTGACCGGGGCGGGGACCTGGGTCACAGCGTCCATGAGGTCCTTGACTCCTTGGTGAGGGGTGGAAGGGCTCGGCCCTTGGGTCAGCCTGGGTCAGTTCTTGGTGATCATCGAGCGGACGAAGAACAGCAGGTTGGCCGGCTTCTCCGCGAGGCGCCGCATGAAGTAGCCGTACCAGTCGGTGCCGTACGCGGTGTACACACGCATCCGGTGGCCCTCCGCCGCGAGCCGCACGTGTTCCTCGCTGCGGATCCCGTACAGCATCTGGAACTCGTACTCATCCAGTTTGCGCCCCGCGCGCCGCGCGAGCTCCTGGCTGACGGCGATCAGCCGCGGGTCGTGCGACCCGATCATCGGGTACCCGTCGCCCGCCATGAGGATCTTCAGGATCCGGACGTACGCCTTGTCGATCTCGGCCCTGTCCTGGAACGCGACGGTGGCGGGCTCCTTGTAGGCACCCTTCACGATACGGACGCGGCTGCCGTTCGCGGCGAGGCGGCGCGCGTCGTCCTCGGTGCGGAACAGGTAGGCCTGGATCACGCAGCCGGTCTGCGGGAAGTCCTTCCGCAGCTCCTCGTGGACGGCGAACATCGAGTCGAGGGTGGTGTGGTCCTCGGCGTCCAGCGTGACCGTGGTGCCGATCGCGGCGGCGGCCTCGACGACCGGGCGGACGTTGGCGAGCGCCAGCTCGTGGCCGTCCTCCAGCGCCTGGCCGAACATCGACAGCTTCACGGACATCTCGGCCCGCTCGCCCAGCCCCAGACCCTCGAGGTGCTCGATCAGCTCCAGGTACGCGTCGCGGGCGGCGTAGGACTGCTCGCGCGTGGTGATGTCCTCGCCCACGACGTCCAGGGTGACTTCCAGCCCCTTGCCGGCGGCGTCCTGGACGATCGGAACGACCTGCTCGACCGTCTCGCCGGCGATGAACCGGCCGACGACCTGCTTGGTCCCCGGAGCCGCCGACACGAAACGGCGCATTTTGTCGCTGCGCGAAGCGGCGAGGATCACGGGACCCAGCACGGGGCACCTCCACGGAAAAGACTTCGAAGGGGCCGTGGCCGGTAAGGACCGGCACGGCACGGACAACCACCGTGAAATCTATGGATTGCTCGAATCGTGAACCATCGACAGCTGTCACGCATCCCCGGCCCTTACCTCATACAAATGTCTGAAGGGGTGCGAGAATGAGAAGCGTGAAAGGCGATTACCAGGACCTGGTCGACGAGATCTCGGCGCTGCTCGGCGCCCCCGCGACGCTGGAGGACCGTGATTTCCGGCTGATCGCGTTCGGCGCCCACGACAGCGATGACGACACGGCCATGGACCCGGTCCGTACGCGCTCGATCCTCACCCGCCGCTCGACGGCCGAGGTGCGCGCCTGGTTCGAGAAGTTCGGCATCGCCACGGCGGAAAGCCCGGTGCACATCCCCGCCGACCCCGCGGCCGGGGTGCTGCGCGGCCGGCTCTGCCTTCCCGTACGGCACCGGGGCACGGTCCACGGTTACGTGTGGCTGCTCGCCGGGAGCGAGGGCCCGCCGGCGCCCGTGCCGGCCCCGGCGATGGAGGTCTGCGCGCGGATCGGGGCGCTCCTGGCGGACGAGGCCCGTGCCCGCGCCGACCTCGGCCCGTACCTGCTGACCCTGCTCGCCTCGGAGTCCGCCGAGAGCCGGGCCTCCGCGCTGGCCGCACTGGGCACGGCGCTGGGCGACGGCGGCCCGTACGCCCTGCTGTGCGCCGCCCCCTGGACGCAGCCCGTTCCGGGTGTGCGTACGGTCCCGGGCGCGGCCGCCCTCTGTCTGCTCCCGGTGCCCGGTCCGGCCGGCCCGCGCCTCGCCGCCCTGATCAGGCTCCGTACCCGGGCCGACCTCTCCCCCGTCCGCCTGGCGGCCGGCGGCCTGCTCGCCGCGGCGGGCCCGGTCGCCGGCATCGGCAATCCCGTACGCGCGCTGGACGAGCTGCCCTCAGCCTGGCGGGAAGCCTCGGCCGCGGCCCGCGCGGCCCTGGCGCGGCCCCGTCTCGGCCCGGTCGCGCAGTGGTCGGAGATCGGCCCGTACCGCCTGCTGGCCGCGCTCCCCGACAGCGGACCCGGCCATCCCGTCGACCCTGCGGTACGCCCGCTGCTGGAGCCCGCGCACGCCGAACTGGCCCGTACGGCCGAAGTGTTCCTGGACTGCGCGGGCCAGGCGGGCCGCACCGCGAGCACGCTGAGCATCCACCGCCAGACGCTCTACTACCGCCTGTCACGTGTGGAACAGCTCACCGGTCTCGACCTCCACAACGGCGAGGACCGGCTGCTGCTGCACATGTCCCTCAAGGCGGCCCGGCTGTGACGCGTGTCGATCACCAGTTGGCTCATTACAGGCTCTGTACACGTCAAACAGCGCGGCGTGCGGCTGCGGACGAGCCGGCTCCGCACAGCGCCGTCCCCTCGCGCGGCACTCCGGCCCGCCCCGCGACCTGCGGCCCTCTCCCCGGCCACGCCGCCGCCGCTCCCGGCGACCGTGACTTCCGCCGCGCAAGGGGGCGTACGACCAGAAAGCCTCTGGAGGCTCACCGGCCGCGTCGCTAGCGTTTGCGTCGCTCCGGACACCCCGGGGCGACGTGAGCGAAGGGAACGCACTTCCTATGCGCATCAGAAGCAAGCTCGCCGTCACAGCCACAGCGGGAGCCATGGCGGTTCTGGGCCTGGCCGGCCCGACCTCCGCGTCGACCACGCTCGAATCCAAGATCGCGTCCGAGGTGAAGCAGGCCGGGCTGAGCAAGAGCGAGGCCGCCGGACTCCAGAAGCAGATCGACAAGCAGCTCGCCACCACGCCCGGTGGCAAGCAGATCGGCGTCAACCAGATCGCCTGGCGCGGCGGCAAGGCCGTCATGACGTTCCCGTTGCCGGGTGAGAGGCAGGCCCGCGCGGTCAACGAGCCCGTCGGCACCCTCGGAACGCCGAACTGCAGCTACGCCTGGACGTGCCTCTACGAGCACCAGAACTTCGACGGACGCCGGCTGACCTGGTCGGACTGCAACTTCGAGAACCTGGCCAACTGGAGCTTCAACGACAAGACGACGTCCTGGCACAACAACCAGACGCGTGGCACCCAGACTCACGTCTACAACTGGTCGGGCAGTTCCTGGGTCCTCCTGTGGACGTCCACCGCCCCGTCGTCCAGTTCCTACGTCGGCAGCGCCAACAACGACAAGGCAGACGGCCTGTGGGTGTGCTGACGACCGACGGCTGACGACTGACGGCTGACGGCTGACGGCTGAGAGCCGGTCCGGTCTCGCGCTGCCCCCTCCTTCGCCCCCCTGGCGGGGTCGTGCGATACGGACCGGACAGCACCGTGCCCGGGACGCGGATGCCTCGTACACCTTCTTCGTACGAGACATCCGTGCGTCCCGGGCACGGTGGGAAAGAGCCGGGTCAGTCGGCCAGGTTCACGAAGCGGGCCGAGGCCGCGCCGATCTCTTCGGCGATCTCGGTGAGAACCGCCTGCGGAACGGTGTCGTCCACGGAGAGGACGGCCAGTGCCTCGCCGCCCTGGTCCGCGCGCGAGACCTGCATGCCCGCGATGTTGAGCCCGGCCTCGCCGAGGATGCGGCCGAGCGTGCCGACGACGCCCGGGCGGTCCTGGTAGCGCAGGACGACCATGTGGTCGGCCAGCGTCAGGTCGATGTCGTGCTCACCGACGGCGACGATCTTCTGGAGGTGCTTGGGCCCGGCCAGCGTGCCGGAGACCGAGACCTCCTCCCCGCCGGAGAGCGTGCCGCGCACGGTGACGACGTTGCGGTGGTCCGGGGACTCCGAGCTCGTCGTGAGGCGCACCTCGACACCGCGCTCCTGCGCGAAGAGCGGCGCGTTGACGTAACTCACCGTCTCGTCGACGACGTCCTCGAACACGCCCTTCAGGGCGGACAGTTCGAGCACCTTCACGTCGTGCTGGGTGATCTCGCCGTACACCTCGACGTCGAGGCGCACCGCGACCTCGCCCGCGAGCGCGGTGAACATCCGGCCGAGCTTCTCGGCGAGCGGCAGGCCGGGGCGTACGTCCTCGGCGATGACACCGCCCTGGACGTTGACCGCGTCCGGCACGAGCTCACCGGCGAGCGCGAGGCGCACGGACTTGGCGACCGCGATGCCCGCCTTCTCCTGGGCCTCGTCGGTGGAGGCGCCGAGGTGCGGCGTGCAGACGACCTGGTCGAGCTCGAACAGCGGGGAGTCGGTGCAGGGCTCCTTCGCGTACACGTCGAGGCCCGCACCGGCGACCCGGCCCTCCTTGAGGGCGGAGTACAGCGCGGCCTCGTCGACGATGCCGCCGCGGGCGGCGTTGACGACGCGGACCTCGGGCTTGACCTTGTGGAGCGCTTCGTCGCCGATGAGGCCGAGCGTCTCGGGGGTCTTGGGGAGGTGGACGGTGATGAAGTCCGACACCGCGAGCAGCTCGTCGAGCGAGAGCAGCTTGACGCCCATCTGGGCGGCGCGCGCGGGCTGCACGTAGGGGTCGTACGCGACGATCTTCATGCCGAAGGCCGACATGCGCTGCGCGACCAGGACACCGATGCGGCCGAGGCCGACGACGCCCAGGGTCTTCTCGCTCAGCTCGACGCCCGTGTACTTGGAGCGCTTCCACTCGCCGTTCTTCAGGGCGGTGTTGGCCTGCGGGATGTTGCGCGCGGTGGCGACGAGCAGACCGCAGGCGAGCTCGGCGGCGGTGACGATGTTCGACGTCGGCGCGTTGACGACCATGACGCCGGCCTTGGTGGCGGCGGAGACGTCGACGTTGTCGAGGCCGACGCCGGCGCGGGCGACGACGCGGAGCTTCTTCGCCGCGGCGATGGCCTCGGCGTCGACCTTGGTGGCGGAGCGGACGAGAATCGCGTCCACGTCGGCGATGGCCGGCAGGAGCTCTGCCCGGTCGGCGCCGTTGCAGTGCCGGATCTCGAAGTCCGGGCCCAGGGCGTCGACTGTGGCCGGCGACAGCTCTTCAGCGATGAGTACGACAGGTTTCGAGCTCACGTGAGTCCTCACTGGTCCATGGGGGCCCCGCCCGTGCTCTCAAAGCTACGGGGGAGGACGGCCGTCCCGACGGCCGCAGGCGGTGGAGGGGCTAGCCGCGTGGAAGACGCACGACGCTGTGGGCCTGACGCGTGGATGTATGAAGCAGTCTAGTGGCGCCGGGTACGTGGTCTTCCGCCTCAGCGGAAGGATCACCCGTCCGTGGCTGGACGTTCTGTCCAGTTGTGCACGAAGGGCCGCGGCGATACGCCGCGGCCCTTCGTGCCGGAGACTTACGCCTCGTCGTTGTCGACCCAGCTCATGAGCTTGCGGAGCTCCTTGCCTGTGGTCTCCAGCAGGTGCTCGGAGTCCTGCGTCTTGTACTCGTTGTACTTCTTCAGACCGCCGTGGTACTCGTCCATCCAGTTCTTGGCGAACGTGCCGTCCTGGATCTCGGTGAGGACCTTCTTCATCTCGGCCTTGGTCTGGTCGGTGATGATGCGGGGGCCGGTGATGTAGTCGCCCCACTCGGCGGTCTCGGAGACCGACCAGCGCATCTTCTCCAGGCCGCCCTCGTACATGAGGTCCACGATGAGCTTCAGCTCGTGCAGGCACTCGAAGTACGCGATCTCCGGCTGGTAGCCGGCCTCGACCAGGGTCTCGAAGCCCGCCTTGACGAGCGCCGACGCACCGCCGCAGAGCACGGCCTGCTCACCGAACAGGTCGGTCTCGGTCTCCTCGGTGAAGGTCGTCTTGATGACGCCCGCGCGGGTGCCGCCGATGGCCTTGGCGTACGAGAGGGCCAGCGCGAAGGCACTGCCGGTGGCGTCCTGCTCGACGGCGGCGATCGCCGGAACGCCGCGGCCTTCCTCGTACTGACGGCGGACCAGGTGGCCCGGGCCCTTGGGGGCGACGAGCGCGACGTCGACGCCGGCCGGGGCCTTGATGAAGCCGAAGCGGACGTTGAAGCCGTGGGCGAAGAACAGCGCGTCGCCGTCCTTCAGGTTGTCCTTGACGGACTCCTCGTAGACCTGGGCCTGGATCGGGTCCGGGATCAGGATCATGATGACGTCGGCCTCGGCCGCGGCCTCGGCCGGCGTGACCACGCGCAGGCCCTGCTCCTCGGCCTTCGCCTTGGACTTGGAGCCCTCGTGCAGACCGACGCGGACGTCGACACCCGAGTCACGGAGCGACAGCGCGTGGGCGTGGCCCTGGCTGCCGTAACCGATCACCGCGACCTTGCGGCCCTGGATGATGGACAGGTCGGCATCGTCGTCGTAGAACAGCTCGGCCACTGGGATTCTCCTTGTGTGCTGGTGGTGCGTCCCACCGTACGGCGGGGTGCGGAATGAAGGATTTCGGGTCTCGCTATACGAACAGCGGGATCGGAGCGGGATCAGGCCGAGCGGTCGAGGGCCCGCAGGCTGCGGTCGGTGATCGACCGGGAGCCGCGCCCTATGGCGATCGTGCCGGACTGGACGAGCTCCTTGATGCCGAACTGCTCCAGCATCTTGAGCATCGCTTCGAGCTTGTCGGCGCCGCCGGTCGCCTCGATCGTCACGGCCTCGGGGGAGACGTCGACGGTCTTGGCGCGGAACAGCTGGACGATCTCGACGATCTGCGAGCGGGTCTCGTTGTCGGCCCGCACCTTCACGAGGACGAGCTCGCGCTGGATCGCGGCGCCGGGCTCGAGTTCGACGATCTTCAGTACGTTGACGAGCTTGTTCAGCTGCTTCGTCACCTGCTCCAGCGGCAGGGCCTCGATCACGTTCACCACGATGGTGATGCGCGAGATCTCGGGGTGCTCGGTGGTACCGACCGCGAGGGAGTCGATGTTGAACCCGCGGCGGGAGAACAGGGCCGTGATCCGGGCGAGGACGCCCGGCTTGTTCTCGACCAGGACGGAGAGGGTGTGCTTGGACATGGGCGTTGAGTCTCTCTCTCGTCTGCTCAGTCGTCTTCGTTGTCGCCGAAGTCGGGGCGGACCCCGCGGGCGGCCATGACCTCGTCGTTGGAGGTGCCGGCGGCCACCATCGGCCAGACCATGGCGTCCTCGTGCACGATGAAGTCGACCACGACCGGACGGTCGTTGACGGCATTGGCCTCGGCGATCACCTTGTCGAGATCGGCCGGGTCCTCACAGCGGATCGCGTGGCAGCCCATGGCCTCGGACAGCTTCACGAAGTCCGGGACGCGGGTGCCGGCGCTGGGCTGCCTGCCGTCGGCGTCCGGGCCGCTGTGCAGCACGGTGTTGGAGTAGCGCTGGTTGTAGAAGAGGGTCTGCCACTGGCGGACCATCCCGAGCGCGCCGTTGTTGATGATCGCGACCTTGATCGGGATGTTGTTGAGCGCGCAGGTGGTGAGTTCCTGGTTGGTCATCTGGAAGCAGCCGTCGCCGTCGATGGCCCAGACCGTACGCTCCGGCATGCCGGCCTTGGCGCCCATGGCGGCCGGGACGGCGTACCCCATCGTCCCCGCGCCGCCGGAGTTGAGCCAGGTGGCGGGCTGCTCGTACTGGATGAAGTGCGAGGCCCACATCTGGTGCTGGCCGACGCCCGCGGCGTAGATCGTGCCCTCGGGGGCGAGCTGTCCGATGCGCTGGATGACCTGCTGCGGGGAGAGCTGCCCGTTCTCCGGCAGGTCGTAGCCGAGCGGGTAGGTCTCGCGCCAGCGGTTGAGGTCGTGCCACCAGGCGGTGTAGTCACCGGTGTGGCCCTCGGTGTGCTCGGCCTGGACGGCCTGGACCAGGTCGGCGATGACCTCGCGGGCGTCACCGACGATCGGCACGTCCGCGGCCCGGTTCTTGCCGATCTCGGCCGGGTCGATGTCGGCGTGGACGATCTTGGCGTACGGGGCGAAGCTGTCCAGCTTGCCGGTGACGCGGTCGTCGAAGCGGGCTCCGAGGGCGACGATCAGGTCGGCCCGCTGCAGCGCGGTGACGGCGGTGACCGCTCCGTGCATGCCCGGCATTCCCACGTGCAGCGGGTGGCTGTCGGGGAAGGAGCCCAGCGCCATCAGGGTGGTGGTGACGGGGGCGCCGGTGAGCTCGGCGAGGACCTTCAGCTCCGCGGTGGCGTTCGCCTTCATGACGCCGCCGCCGACGTACAGGACCGGTCGCTTGGCCTGGACGATCAGCTTGGCGGCCTCGCGGATCTGCTTGGCGTGCGGCTTGGTGACCGGGCGGTAGCCGGGCAGGTCCTGGCCGGGCGGCCAGCTGAACGTGGTCTTCGCCTGGAGGGCGTCCTTGGCGATGTCGACCAGGACCGGGCCCGGGCGGCCCGTCGAGGCGATATGGAAGGCCTCGGCGATGGTGCGCGGGATGTCCTCGGCCTTGGTGACCAGGAAGTTGTGCTTGGTGATCGGCATCGTGATACCGACGATGTCCGCCTCCTGGAAGGCGTCCGTGCCGATCGCCTTGGAGGCGACCTGGCCGGTGATCGCGACCATGGGGACGGAGTCCATGTGGGCGTCGGCGATCGGCGTGACCAGGTTCGTCGCGCCGGGACCCGAAGTCGCCATGCACACACCGACCTTGCCGGTGGCCTGGGCGTAACCGGTCGCCGCGTGACCCGCGCCCTGCTCGTGGCGGACCAGGACGTGGCGGACCTTCGTGGAGTCCATCAGCGGGTCGTACGCCGGCAGGATGGCGCCGCCGGGAATGCCGAATACCGTGTCGGCGCCCACTTCCTCGAGAGAGCGGATGAGCGACTGGGCGCCCGTCACGTGCTCGACAGCGGTGGCGCGGTTTCCGCCGTTGCGGGGCCGCGGCTGCGGATGGTGGGCCCCGGAGGCCTGCTCGGTCATCGGCATTCTCTTCTCGAAGCTGAGGGTTTTGCGAGGGTTTGGGGAGTGCCAGTGCAACAAAAAACCCCCCGTGCCGTGAGGCAAGCGAGGGGAGCGCGCCGGTGCGGTCTGCAGAGCTGCATGTGCGTGCTCTGCTTCAGCCGACGCGCTTTCCAAGTACGAGAATTCGGGTGCGCATGACACTGACCCTCCCTCCGGCGCCCGGTGCCTGTCAAGTAGGTGGGACGGGCGTCTCACTATTTGAGCGCATTGGAGGACGTGTGATCATTTCGTTTCTGTTCGCGCCCGCATGACGTACGGGAAGTGATCCGCCCGGCCCGCCCGCGAGGACGGGCAGCGCCTCCTTGCCCGGCACGGGGAACTCCGCGCGCGCGAGCGCCCGCCGCAGCCGGTACTCGTCGAGCGGCCCCGAGAAGGCCATCCCCTGCCCGTGCGTGCATCCCATGGCGCGCAGGGCGAGGACCTGCTCCGGCACGTCCACACCGTCCGCCACGGACTGCATCCCGAGGTCGCAGGCGATCCGCAGCAGCCCGCTGGTGATCTTGTGCAGCCGCGCCGACTCGACGACCCCCTCGACCAGACCGCGGTCCAGTTTCAGTACGTCGATGGGGAGCCGGCGCAGCGCGTTGATGGCCGCGTACCCGCTGCCGAAACCGTCCAGCGCGATCCGCACCCCGAGCCTGCGCAGCGCCACCAGGCGCCGCTCCAGTTCCTCGAAGGAGATCCGCGGGTCACTGTCGGCCAGCTCGATGATCAGCGAGCCCGAGGGCAGGCCGTGCCGGGTGAGGAGGGCCTCGATGGAGTCGAGCGGCAGGGACTTGTCCACCAGCCTGCGGGCCGAGAGCCGGACCGACACGGGCACCTCGTGGCCCGCCCGGTTGCGCTCCGCCGCCTGCTCGACCGCCTCTTCGAGGAGCCACCGGCCGAGCTCGGCGGTGCGGGCGCCCTCCTGGGCCTCGCCGGTGTCGGCCACTCTGAGGAACTCGGCGGGCGTGAAGAGGATGCCCTGCGTGGACCGCCACCGGGCCTGGGCGGCGACGGAGGCCACCCGGCCGGTGGTGAGGCTCACCACCGGCTGGTGGAGCAGCGCGAACTCGCCGTCGTGGAGCGCGGTGCGCAGCCGGGTGGCCAGTTCGGTCCTGCGGACCACCTCGGCCTGCATCTGCGGCGCGTACAGCTCGACCCGGTCCTTGCCGCCGGCCTTCGCCCGGTACATGGCGAGGTCGGCGTTGCGCATGAGGTCGGTGTGGGTGACGCCGGCCTCGGCGAAGGCGATACCGATGGACGCGGCGACGCGCACCTCGTTGCCGTCGATCCGGTACGGCTGCGAGAGCGTGAGGCGCAACCGCTCGGCGATCTCGTGGACCTGGCATTCGCGGGCGGCCTGGTCCCTGTTCCCCTCGCCGAGGATGAGGGCGGCGAACTCGTCTCCGCCGAGCCGGGCCGCGGTGTCCCCCGAGCGCACGGATTCCTGGAGGCGGCGGGCCGCCTGGATCAGCAGCTCGTCGCCGGCCTGGTGGCCGAGGCGGTCGTTCACCCCCTTGAAGCCGTCGAGGTCGATGTAGAGCACGGCGGTGCCGGGGTCGCAGGCGCGGCGGCCGCCGAGTGCCTGGCGGACGCGTGCGGTGAACAGGGCGCGGTTGGGCAGGTCGGTGAGCGGATCGTGTTCCGCGTTGTGCTGGAGCTGGGCCTGGAGGCGGACCCTTTCGGTCACGTCCCGGCTGTTGAAGATCAGGCCGCCCTGGTGCCGGTTGACGGTGGACTCGACATTGAGCCACTCCCCCGTGCCCGACCGGAAACGGCATTCGATGCGGGTCGTCGGCTCCTGGGCGGGGGACGTGGCCAGAAAACGGCGTACCTCGTGGACGACTCCGCCCAGGTCCTCCGGGTGGATGAGGGAGGCGAGCTCGGATCCGATGAGTTCCTCGGCCTCGCGTCCGTAGACGCCGGAGGCGGCCGGGCTGACGTAACGCAGCACCCCGGTGGGCGCGGCGATCATGATCACATCGCTCGATCCCTGCACCAGCGAGCGGAAGTGGTTCTCCTTCTGCGCCAGCTCCTGGGTGAGGGAGATGTTGTCGACGAGCATGATGCCCTGGCGTACGACGAGGGCGAGCACGACCGTGCAGCCGGTGAAGATCACCACACGGTCCACGCGGCGGCCGTCGACAACGTTGTAGAGAATGCCCAGGGTGCAGACGGCGGCGGCGAGATACGGCGTGAGGGCGGCCAGTGAGCCGCTGATGGGGCGGCTGCCCGGACTGCGCGTGCTCCGGTGGTACGGAGCGCCCTGCCCCCACCGCGCGGCGCGGCGCGCGCCCCAGGGCGCGTAGGCGAGGAGCAGCGAGCCGGCGAACCAGCCGGCGTCGAGGAGCTGGCCCGAGCGGTAGTTCTCACGCAGCAGGGGCGAGGTGAACAGCGCGTCGCACAGCACGGTCATGGCGAGGGCGGCTATCGCGGTGTTGATCGCCGCGCGGTTGGCGCTGGA
Source organism: Streptomyces sp. NPDC003016 (assembly GCF_053591455.1). Classification (NCBI taxonomy): domain Bacteria; kingdom Bacillati; phylum Actinomycetota; class Actinomycetes; order Kitasatosporales; family Streptomycetaceae; genus Streptomyces; species Streptomyces sp. NPDC003016. The sequence continues at coordinate 102,573 of NZ_JBSFTV010000008.1, read as the reverse complement.
GCGCCGGAAGTGCAGCGCGAGCACCATGCTGACCAGCACGATGTCGAGCAGCGGATAGGCGAGGGAGAGGGCGGCGTGGGCCACGCTCTCGGCCTGGAAATGCGCGGTGTGCGCGAGCGCCAGGCTCCAGGAGAGCGTGAGCAGCGAACCGCCGATGAGCCAGGAGTCGAGCGCGAGGCACACCCAGCCGGCCCGGGTGACGGGGCGTTTGGCCAGGACGAGCAGGCCGACGATGGCGGGCGGACCGAAGCAGAGGAAGAAGAAGTCGGCGGCAGAGGGCGAGGGGACCTCACGGTCCAGCACCACTTCGTACCAGCCCCAGACGGCGTTCCCGCACGCCGCCATCGCGGAGGAGACCGCGAACAGCAGCCAGGCGGGCCGGAAGCGGCTCTCGTGCGTGCGCGCGTAGAGGAAGCAGGAGACCGCGGCGATCAGGGCGGCGACGGCGAGCCCGAAGTCGCCCATGATGAGCGCGGCCCGGGCGGACCCCCAGCCGAGGGCCGCGCCGATGGCGTAGGCCCCGCAGACGAGGGCGAGCGCGAGCCGGCAGAGCAGGCCCGCTCCGCTGCCGAACCCCTGGTACCGGGCGAGGAGCGCCCCGGGGGCACTCACCGGGCCACCCTGACGCGCGGCGCCCCGGGCGCCGGAGGTGCGGGAAGTATCTGCGGGCCGCGCCTGTCCGCCGGATCGTACGAGGGTTGTCGTCGGTGGCCCTGCCGCGTCGGATCAGTGGTCCATTCGCCGTGCATCGCCCGTCGCCCCCCTCACAGTCCGGTCGCTCCCCAGCGCCGTGACATCGCGCGGCGCAGCCCCTTGGTCCGGACGATACACCAGTCTCGTCACTCAGGGACATAGGTTCTCTACGCTCCGTGACGATCAGTGGAGTGGATGGCACGCGGTGCGTCCGGGTGACTTCGGAACGCGTTCGCGAGCCGCTGTCAGTGAGTGGTGAGGACGATGTTGTGCAGCGGTTCGCCGTCGGCGAACCGGGTCAGCTGATCGGCCATCAGGCGTCTGGCGCGGGGCATGAACGCCGAGGTGCTGCCGCCGACATGGGGGCTGATGAGGACGCCGGGCGCGTGCCAGAGGGGATGGCCTGCGGGAAGGGGCTCGGGGTCGGTGACGTCGAGGGCGGCGCGCAGCCGGCCCGATTCGAGCTCGGCGAGGAGGGCCTTCGTGTCGACGACGGGACCCCGGGCGACGTTCACGAGCAGCGCTCCGTCCTTCATGCGGGACAGGAAGCCGGCGTTCACCAGTCCCTGGGTCTCCTCGGTGAGCGGGGTGGAGAGGATCACGACGTCCGCCCCGGGCAGCAGTCCGGGGAGGTCGGCCAGCGGGTGCACGGGGCCGCGCTCCGTTGTACGGGCGGAGCGCGCGACGCGCGCCACCCGCGCACACTCGAAAGGTGCGAGCCGGTCCTCGATGGCGGCGCCGATGGAGCCGTAGCCGACGATGAGAACGGACTTGTCGGCGAGCGCGGGGTAGAAGCCGGCCCGCCACTCCTCCTTGTCCTGGCCGTGCACGAAACCGGGGATGCCGCGCAGCGAGGCGAGGACCAGGGCGAGGGTGAGCTCGGCGGTACTGGCCTCGTGGACACCGCGGGCGTTGCACAGGTGCACGCCCGCGTGCAGGTCCCCGAGGCCGGGCTGGACGTGGTCTATGCCCGCGGAGAGCGTCTGGACGGCGCGCAGGGACGTCATCGCGGCGAGCGGGCGCACCGCGATCTCGGCCCCCTTCATGTAGGGGACGACGTAGAAGGCGCAGTCGGCGGGGTCGGCGGGAAAGTCCTGGCCGCCGTCCCAGAAGCGGTAGTCGAAGCCCTCGGGGAGCCCTTCGATCTCGGCGGCGGGGACGGGGAGCCATACGTCTGAAGTCATGGTCAGGAGGCTATGCGAAGGACCGGGAGGCACAGAGGTTAGTTTTGGGAGCGGCAGAGGGAGGGGTACGGGGAGTTGGAGCGCAGGACAATCGGTGCGGCAGCGCTCGAAGTGGGCGCGATCGGACTCGGATGCATGCCGATGAGCTGGGCGTACACCGGTTCGCAACAGCGCGGGGACCGGTCGCTCCGCACCGTGCACGCGGCGCTCGACCAGGGGACGAGCCTGCTCGACACGGCCGACATGTACGGGCCGTTCACCAATGAGCTGCTGCTGGGGCGGGTGCTCAGGGAGCGGCGCGCCGATGCCTTCGTCTCGACCAAGTGCGGGCTGCTCGTCGGTGATCAGCACATCGTCGCCAACGGGCGGCCGGGGTATGTACGGCGGGCCTGTGACGCCTCTCTGCGGCGGCTGCAGACCGATGTGATCGACCTCTACCAGTTGCACCGGCCGGATCCGGAGGTGCCGGTCGAGGAGACCTGGGGTGCGATGGCGGACCTGGTCGGGGCGGGGAAGGTGCGGGCGCTCGGGGTGTGCGCGGTGGGGGCGCGGGCGTCACGGCGTTCCGGGGCGCGGATGCACGATGAAACGATTCGTCAGCTGGAGCGCGTGCAGCAGGTCTTTCCGGTGAGCGCGGTGGAGGCCGAACTCTCGGTGTGGTCTCCGGAGGCGCTGGCGTCGCTGCTGCCGTGGTGCGAGGCGCGGGGCGTCGGTTTCCTGGCCGCCATGCCGCTGGGCAACGGCTTCCTGACGGGGACGCTCAAGCCGGGGCAGGGCTTCGAGCCGGACGACGTACGGGCCAGGCATCCGCGGTTCACCGCCGAGATGATGGCGGCGAACCAGCCGGTGGTGGCGGGTCTGCGGCGGGTCGCCGGGCGGCACGGCGCGACTCCGGCACAGGTGGCGCTGGCGTGGGTGCTGGCGTGCGGGCGCCATGTGGTGCCGGTGCCGGGGACCAAGCGGGAGCGGTGGGCGGTACAGAACGCGAGGGCTGCGGCGCTGCGGCTCACGGCGGAGGATCTCGCGGAGATAGCGGGGCTGCCGTCGGCGCGGGGCTCGTGGGACTGACCCGGCCGGCCGGTCCGGCCGGGAACGGAACCTGCGGGGCGGCAGCGGTGTATGAAGAGGGAGAGCCGCCGCCGGTGACGACTGCCGGCCGTCGAAGGGATGCGTACCGTGCAACGTCCTGCTGTGACAGCTGTAGTGGCTGCCGCCGTTCTCCTGCTCGCGGCGGGGTGTTCCGGCCCGGACGAGAATGCGCCGGACGGCCGGAAGAGTTCCGCACCGGCTTCCGAGGCCCCGGGCGGCGGGTCCGCGTCGCCGTCGGGCGATGCGGCCGGTCCCGGGTCCGGGTCCCGCGCCGAGCCACCGCCCGCCAAGGGGTCGGTCAAGGTGGTGAACACCCTCACCGAGGACCTCGAGTCTCCCTGGGGACTCGCCCCGCTGCCGGACGGCGACCTGCTGGTCTCCTCGCGCGACGAGGGGACCATCACGCGGATCGACGGCGAGAGCGGCAAGAAGACGGAGGTCGGCTCGGTGGCGGGGGTCGCACCGGAGGGGGAGGGCGGGCTCCTGGGCCTGGCCGTCTCGCCGTCCTTCGCCTCGGACCACATGGTCTACGCGTACTTCACCACCGCGTCCGACAACCGCATCGCCCGCCTGGCGTACGACGAGAAGAAACCCGCCGGGCAGCAGCTGGGCGCCCCGGACACCATTCTCAGGGGCATCCCGAAGGGCACGGTCCACAACGGCGGACGGATCGCCTTCGGTCCGGACAAGATGCTCTACGCCGGGACGGGCGAGACGGGTGACACGGGACTGGCGCAGGACAAGAAGTCGCTGGGCGGCAAGATCCTGCGGATGACCCCGGACGGTGATCCGGTGCACGGCAATCCGGAGGCGGACTCGGTCGTCTACTCCTACGGGCACCGCAATGTGCAGGGCCTGGCCTGGGACAGCGGGAAGCGGCTGTGGGCGGCCGAGTTCGGCCAGAACACCTGGGACGAGCTCAATCAGATCCGGCCGGGTCGGAACTACGGCTGGCCGGAGGCCGAGGGCAAGGGCGGCAGGGAGGGATTCGTCGACCCGGTCGCGCAGTGGAAGACGGCCGAGGCATCGCCGAGCGGTATCGCGTACGCCGCGGGCTCGGTCTGGATGGCGGGCCTGCGCGGCGAGCGGCTGTGGCGGATTCCGCTGGACGGTACGGAGCCGGCGGCCGGCCCGCAGCCGTTCCTGGAGGGGAAGTACGGCCGGCTGCGCACGGTGGTGGCGGCCGGCGGCGACAAGCTGTGGCTGGTCACGAGCGAGACGGACACCCGGGGCACACCGGAGCCGGGCGACGACCGGATCCTGGACCTGGAGGTGAAGTAACCCCTGGAAGGAGCGGAAACGATCGGCCCGGCCGCCGCGAGCACACTCGGCATCCGGCGCCCGTCATCCGGCATCCCGCATCCGTCATCCGGCGCCCGGCATCCGTCATCCGTCATCCGGCATCCGTCATCCGGCTGCTGCCTCGGCCCGCTCCGCTACGTCGGTGAAGAGCCGCAGGCGGTGAGCCATCGCGGCGGCCTCGCCCCGGCCGGAGACGCCCAGTTTGGCCAGGATGTTGGAGACGTGGACGCTCGCCGTCTTGGGTGAGATGTACAGCTCTTCGGCAATCTGCCGGTTGCTGCGGCCGGCCGCGACCAGGCGCAGTACGTCCTGTTCACGGGGGGTCAGGCCCAGCGACTCCGCCGGGCTCGCGGTCGGCGCCGGGGCTTCGGGGGCCCGGGTCAGCGAGAGGCGGGCGCGCTGGGCGAGCAGCGCGACGCTCTCGCCGAGCGGACGGGCGCCCAGGTGCTCCGCCGCGGCCCGGACCAGCCGGAGCAGCTCGGCGGCCCGCTCGCGTTCGTCGGCGTTCAGTTCGCGGAGGCTCACCGCACCGGTCCCGGTGTCGCCGCCTCCCGTGGCGGAGGCCGCGAGCAGGGACTCCGCCCAGCGCAGGCGGGCGCGCGCCAGGTCGTACGGGCGCTCCAGGGGCTCGAACGCGCTGACCACACCGGCCCAGTCGTCGGGGGTGGCGCGGCCCTCGGCCCGGCGCAGCTCGGCGCGGACCCAGTGTTCGTACGCGTGCCAGAGCGGCGCGGGCGTGGCCAGCCGCCTCGCTCCGGCGCGGATCAGCTCCAGGGCCTCGGCCCGGCCCGCCTCCGCCGCCGGGAGGCCCCGCGCGTCCGCCTCGGCGGCGGCGGCTTCGGCCAGCAGGAACCAGGCGTAACGGTGCGTGCCGAGCGGGAAACCCGCCGAGACGGTCTGCGCCAGTTTCGTACGGACGTCCAGGACGCGGCCGCGGGCGGCGGCGATGGTCAGCTCGACCTTGTGCAGCGGGAGGTCGTGCTGGGGCATCGGGTCGTGGCTGCCGAAGTACGCGCGGGCGGCCGCCGACTGCTCGTCGGCCTCGGTCAGTTCACCGCGGGCCCGCGCCACGTCGGCCCGTATCCAGGCGGCGGCGCCGCGGGGCTTGGTGCTGGGCACGGAGGCCCGCTCGATGCCCACGGCGTGCCCGACCGCCTCGCTCCAGCGCCCGAGGGAGGCGAGCGACTCGGCGAGATTTCCGCGGACCCAGGCTTCGCTGTCCGCGAGGCCGTACTTCCCGGAGAAAGCGAGACCTTCCTCCGCGACGGCGACCGCCTCCCGGGAGCGCCCCACGGACTCCAGATGGGAGGGGAGGTTGACATAGACGCGGCCCGCCACGCTGGCCAGGCCCTGCACGGCCGCCTGTTCCTTGACGGCGTACAGCACGGCGAGGCCGCCTTCGACGTCACCCGAGTCGACCATCAGGCCGCCCAGCGTCGTCCGTGCGGTGAGTTCGATGTCTCTGGCACCGACCATGCGGGCGTACTCCACGGCCTGTTCGGCGGCGATCAGGGTCTCCGGACCGGGCTCGTGCAGCATGCCCCAGCCCGCCACCTGGGCCAGCACCTCCGCATGGACGGCGGACGGCGGCAGCCCGCGCACGAGGTCCCGCGCGGTGGCCAGCTCGGACCAGCCGTCGCCCCGCGCGAGGATCGACACCATCCTGGCGCGCTGGACCCAGAACCAGGCCTCGCGCAGGGGGTCGTCCTCGCCCTCCAGGATCCGCAGCGCCTTCTTCGCGATCTTGAGCGCCCGTTCGCGCTCACCGCCGAACCGGCCGGCGACGGTGGCTTCCGCCATGAGGTCGAGGTAGCGCAGGGGCGTGGTCGCGGGGTCGCAGCCGCAGGGCGGGTAGACCCCGGCGTAGTCGACGGGGCGCAGCACCGCGCGGACGTCGGCGGGGGCGTCGTCCCACAGCTCCATGGCGCGCTCCAGGAGGCGCAGCTGCTCGGCGTAGGCGTGGCGGTGGCGTGCCTCGACGGAGGCCTTCAGCACGGCGGGGAGCGCCTTGGCCGCGTCGTGCGCGGCGTACCAGTAGCTGGCGAGACGTGTGGCGCACTGGTCGGCCGGCACCAGCGTGGGGTCGGCCTCCAGCGCTTCGGCGTACCGCCGGTTGAGGCGGGAGCGCTCCCCGGGCAGCAGGTCGTCGCTGAGCGCCTCGCGCACCAGGGAGTGCCGGAAGCGGTAGCCGTCGCCGTCCGGCGTCGCGAGGAGCAGGTTGGCGCCCACGGCGGCCCGCAGCGCCTCGATCAGATCGTCCTCGGGGAGCCGGGCGACGGCGAGCAGCAGCCGGTACTCGACGGTGGAACCGCCCTCGGCGACGATCCTGGCGACCTTCTGGGCGTCGTCGGGCAGCGCTTCGACCCGTACGAGCAGGACGTCGCGCAGGGAGTCGCTCAGGCCCGTGGTGCAGCCGGTCCCGATGCAGCAGGCCAGTTCCTCGACGAAGAACGCGTTGCCGTCGGAGCGCGTGAACACCTCTTCGACCAGGGCCGCTTCCGGCTCGGTGGCGAGGATGCCGGTCAACTGGCGGTGCACTTCGGAGCGGTTGAAGCGGGCCAGCTCGATGCGCCGGACGGTGCGCAGCCGGTCGAGTTCGGCGAGGAGGGGCCGCAGTGGGTGGCGGCGGTGGATGTCGTCCGCGCGGTAGGTGCCGATGACGACGAGGCGCCCGCGCCGCAACGTGCGGAAGAGGTAGGCGAGGAGGTGGCGGGTGGAGGTGTCGGCCCAGTGCAGGTCCTCCAGGGCGAGGACGACCGTACGGTCCGCGGTGATGCGCTCCAGGAGGCGGACGGTCAGCTCGAAGAGGCGCGCCATGCCGTCTTCGCTGTGCTGGTCGCGGGAGGTCTCGCCGAGTTCGGGCAGCAGCCTGGCCAGTTCGTCCTCCTGGCCCGCGGCCGCGGCGGCGACCTCGTCGGGGAGCCTGCGCCGCAGGGTGCGCAGCGCGGTGGAGAACGGCGCGAACGGCAGCCCGTCGGCGCCGATCTCGACGCAGCCGCCCACCGCGACGACGGCGTCCTGCCGGCAGGACGCCGCGAAGAACTCCTCGACGAGGCGGGTTTTGCCCACCCCGGCCTCACCGCCCACGAGCAGCGCCTGCGGCTCGCCCGCGGTGGCGCGGGCGAGCGCATCGGTGAGCTGGGCCAGTTCGCCGGCGCGGCCGACGAACACCGGGCTGACAGACCTGGTTTCCACATCGCTGAGCATCGCACAGGGGTCCGACAACGCGGGACCCATTACGGCACGCGCGGAAGGCATGATCGTCATCTCGTGTCCTTCACGCCGTAACCCGGTCACCCGGTCACGCCGTCACCCGGTCACGCGGCCCGCGCGAACCGGCTGCGCAGTGAACTCACCGGCCCTTCCGGTGCGTTCTTCCCGGACGCGCGGGCGGCCCGCCGGGCCTTGACGGCCTGCTGTACGAGGCGTTCGGCGGCGGCCCGGCGCATCAGTTCGGCCGCGTGCTGCTGCTGGATCTCGTGCTGGAACATGGGGTTCTCCCTGGTGAGCCGTTCATCGGGACGTTCTCCGCGATGTCTCGACTCTCGCTTCCCAGGGGGCACCGGCGCATCGGGAGAGTGCCGCATCTTGGCAGCACGAAGGGCCTTAGGGACGTACCCGCAGGTGTACGTACGTCCCTAAGGCCCCTGGTGCGGATGCCCTACTGGCCTGCTCCCGCGCCCGTTTCCGCCGCGGGCGGCACAGACACGGCGGCGAAGAGGTCGGAGTGCATCCCGGCGGAGACGAGCAGCCCGAGGACGCCGGGGGCGAAGCCCGCCCAGGCGAAGGAGCGGATCCAGCCGGAGCGGTGGACGCTGCCGGGCGTACCGGATGCCGGGCGGACCAGCACCACGACGGCGACGGCCGGGGCGAGCAGCGCGGAGCCGCCGTCGACGGGCGGCCATGTGCCGGCCGTTGCCGTACAGCGCGGCGACCTGGCCGGCGGGGCTGTCGGTCTGCGGGGTCCCCGGCCGGCCGGTGAGTGTCTGGCGCGCGGCGGCGACACGGCTGGTCCGGGTGCCGTTTCCGAGAGCTCCCTCAACGCGCCTCGCGCCACTCCCGCGCCAGCACCGACCAGATCTCCGCGTCGTGCCGTACGCCCCGGTGGGGGGAGCTTTCGCGCAGTACGCCGTCCCGTGTCATCCCCAGCCGCTTCGCGACATTGACGCTCGCGGTGTTCGCGGACGACACCCTCCACTCGACGCGGTGCATCCCGCGCTCCTCCACCGCCCAGTCGATCAGCACCCGCGCGGCGCGCGTGACCAGCCCGCGGCCCACCGCGGACTCCTCCAGCCAGCAGCCCACCTCGCAGTTGCCCGACGCGGCGTCGAAGACCCGGAAGAGGACCCCGCCGACGAGCGTGCCCTCGCGCCAGATGCCGTAGAGCCGGCCGGTGTCGGCGGCCTGCTTGTCGGCGTACGACTGGAGGAAGGCCCGCGCCGAACCGAGGTCCGCGGCGGCCGCCGCCAGTCCGATGTACCGGTCGATGTACTCGCGCCCACGGTCCATGTGGGCCAGGTACTCCTCGGCCCGCCACGGCTCCAGGGGACGCAGTTCGGCGTCGTCACCCAGCGGTATCGCGAACATCCTGCTCCTTGCCGGCTAGGGCACGAGCTGCTGGGAGTCCTCCGACTCGCCCGTGCGCTGGGCGTCGATCTTTTCATGCGCGGCGCGGGACTCGGGGGGTTCGATGCTGATGCGCGGCAGCCACCGGTCGAGCCGGCGCGGCAGCCACCAGTTGGCACCGCCCAGCATGTGCATCAGAGCGGGCACCAGGAGCGTACGGAGAACGAACGCGTCCAGGGCGACGGCCGCCGCCAGCGCGATGCCGAACATCGCGATCACGCGGTCGCCGCTGAGCACGAAGGCCAGGAAGACCGCGATCATGATCACGGCAGCGGAATTGATCACGCGGCTGGTCTCGGCGAGGCCGACGCGCACCGCCCGCCGGTTGTCACCGGTCTCCAGCCACTCCTCGTACATCCGGCTGACCAGGAAGACCTGGTAGTCCATCGAGAGCCCGAAGAGCACCGACACCATGATCACCGGCAGGAACGGCTCGATCGGCCCCGCGCTGCCGAGGCCGAGCAGTTCGCTCCCCCAGCCCCACTGGAAGACGGCCACGACGACTCCGAAGGAGGAGGTGACGGCGAGCACGTTCATCAGCGCGGCCTTGAGCGGGATGCCGACGCTGCGGAAGGCGAGCAGCAGCAGGACGCAGCCGAGCGCGATCACGGCGCCGACGAAGAGCGGCAGCTTGCCGACGATGACCTCGGCGAAGTCGTCGTAGCTCGCGGTCACCCCGCCGACGTACACGTCGAGCGACGTGCCCTGCTGGACCTGGGGCAGGACGCTGTCGCGCAGCCGGTCGACGAGTTCGCTGGTGTCCTGCGACTGCGGCGACGACTGCGGTACGACGGTGAGGGCCGCCGTGTCGCCGCTGCCGTTGTACGTCACCGGGCTGACGGACGCGACGCCTTCGGTGGTGCGCACGGCGCCTTCCAGGGCGTCCATGGCGGCGCGGTCGTCGGCGCCGTCGACTTCGGCGACGAGCGTCAGCGGGCCGTTGCTGCCGGGGCCGAAGCCTTCGGCGAGCAGGTCGTACGCCGCGCGGGTCGTCGTGGACGCCGGGTTGTTGCCCTGGTCGGACGTGCCCAGGTGGAGCGAGAGCGTCGGCAGCGCGAGGACCAGCATGACGACCGCGGCGACGGCGCCCAGCAGTTTGGGCCGGCGCTCGACGAAGGCGGACCAGCGGGCGGCGAAGCCGGTGGGGAGGTCGGGCTGCGGGCCGTGCTCGGTGAGCTGCCTGCGCTCGCGGCGGCCGAGGGCCCTCGCGCCGATGAGGGAGAGCAGGGCGGGCAGCAGGGACACCGAGGCGGCGACGGTGAGGACGACGGTGAGCGAGGCGGCGATCGCGACGCCGTTGAGGAAGGACAGGCGCAATATCAGCATGCCGAGCAGGGCGATGCAGACGGTGGCGCCCGCGAAGACGACCGCGCGGCCGGTCGTGGCGACCGCGTCCACCGCCGCCTCGGTGACGGACAGGCCGCGGCGCAGTCCCCTGCGGTGGCGGGTGACGATGAACAGGGCGTAGTCGATGCCGACGCCGAGCCCGACCAGCATGCCGAGCATCGGCGCGAAGTCGGCGACCGTCATGACGTGGCCGAGCAGCACTATGCCCGCGTACGCGGTGCCGACGCCGACCAGGGCGGTGGCGATGGGCAGCAGGCTGGCGGCGAGCGAGCCGAAGGCGACGAAGAGGACGACGGCCGCGACCACGACCCCGACGATCTCGCTGACGTGCCCGCTCGACGTCTCGGTGAGGGCTATGGCGCCGCCGCCGAGCTCCACCTGGAGTTCGGCGGTCTCCGCGTCCTTGGCGGTGTCCACGACGGCCTTGGCCCGCCGCTCGAGAGCGTCGTCGGCCTGCGCGTCGAAGGTGACGGTGGCGTAGGCGGTGTGTCCGTCGGCGCTGATCCGGCCCGCACCCCCGCCCTCGTACGGGCTGATGACGGTCGCGACGCCGGGGAGGTCCTCGATGACGTCGAGCGTCCGGGTCATCGACTGCTGGACTCCGGCGGCCCGCACGGTGGTGCGGCCCGCCGTGTGCCAGACGACGGTGTTGCCGTCGTCTCCCCCGCCGTCGAATCCGGCGTCGAGGAGGTCGGCGGCGCGGCCCGACGGGGTGCCGGGCACCTCGTAGTCGTTGGTGTACGACGGACCGGCGACGCCTGCGGCTCCGGCCACCGTGCCGAGCGCGAGCAGCCACAGCAGGACTGCGGCGAAACGGTGCCTGACGCACCACCGTGCGATTGCTGCCAACGGACCGGCTCCCTGGGGGTAGTGGCTCTTCACAGGGAACGACAGCCCGCAAAGACCTCATGACCTACGCTCAGCCACTCTGACACCCAAACCTGATCAATTGTCCCTTTCGTGCGCTTACTCACATGTGCTTGCCCCCATGTGTTTGCTCACATGTGTCTGCTCCCGCGCACCACCCGGCGCTTCAGCCCGAGACGCTCGCACGTCCGTTCTCCATGTGCCCCATGAGGCGCCGGCGGAAAGCGCCGTCACCCGTGACGGTGATGTCCAGGTCGTACCAGCCGTGCGCGTCGGCGGCCGAGTGCACCACGGTGCGGCTGCGGCCCGGCTTCACCGTGACCTCGCGGGAACGCCTCCCGTCGAGGCCGGCCTCGTCGGCGTACGCGAGCGTCCGCACGGTGAAGGTCAGCGGCTCCCCGCCCCGGTTGACGAGGGTGAGATGCAGGTCGCGGTCGCGTGCGCCGAGGTACGAGGAGACCTCGGCGGCGCCCGCCTGCGTACCGGCGAACTCGCGGCGGAAGCCGTTCGGCCCGGTGATCGTGAAGCGGTAGGCGTCCTTGGTAAGGGGTACGTCCCATTGCGCCGTGCCCCTTACGTCCCGGTGCTGCGGAACGGCGAACTCACCGGCGTACGGATAAAGGGCGAAGTGCGCGCTCGCGCGCCCCGTGTTGCTGAGCGCGACCTTGAAGACGCCGCCCTCGGCCCTGCCGTGGGCGTCCGGCTGGTACGGCAGCGGGCGCGCGGGGCGCGTCCCCTCCTCCTGCACGGGCATGTGCTGCTCCAGCGGGGGCACGGGCCGCCAGCGCCCCGTGAACGGCGGGACCGCCCCCGGCCGTTCCAGCTCGGGCTGCCTGCGTCCGCGCTCGAAGTCGAACGCGGAGGTCAGGTCGCCGGTGACGGTCCGGCGCCAGGGCGTGATGTTGGGCTCCTCGACGCCCGTCCACCGCTCCAGGAAGCGGATCACGGAGGTGTGGTCGAAGACCTCGGAGCAGACGTAACCGCCGACGGTCCAGGGCGAGACCACCAGCATCGGCACCCGGATGCCGAGCCCGGTCGGGCGGCCCTGCCACCGTTCGTCGGTGTTGTCCGCGGGCGGGACGGGCGGCGGGACGTGATCGAAGAAGCCGTCGTTCTCGTCGTAGTTGATCAGCACGACGGTGTGGCGCCAGACGTCCGGGTGCGAGGCGAGCGCGTCCAGCACCTGGTAGACGAGCGAGGCGCTGGCGACCGGCGACGAGGAGCCGGGGTGCTCGGAGTCGACCGCCGAGGGCACCAGGTACGACACCTCGGGCAGCCTGCCCGCCGCCACGTCGGCCCGGAAGTGACCGGCGAGCCCGCCCGTCTCGACGCGCCGCAGTCCACGCTCGAAGAGCGAGCGCTCCTCGGCGCTCAGCGTGGCCACGCCCGCGTCCAGCGCGGTGAGCAGCCGCTCGCGCTCGGCGGCGTCGTCCGTGTCGCGGACCTTGGCGTAGAAGGCCTCCATGTAGGTGAAGCCGCCGGGGGCCTTCGCGAGCGCCTTGCGGGCGATCTTCTTGAAGGTCGTGAAGAACTCGATGTTGTTGTCGGTGAAGTTCTCCCACTCCGTGTACGTCTTCCAGCTGCGGCCCGCCTTCTCCAGCCGCTCCGCGTACGTCGGCCACGGGTAGCCGGGGTGGCTGCCCTCGGCGTACGCCGCGTTGGTGACGGCCCGGCTGCCGTCGGCCTCGAAGCCGGTCCAGCCGCTCCACAGGTGGTTGCGGTTCGGGCTCGTGGACGTGTGGATCGACGAGTGGTAGGCGTCGCAGATGGTGAACGTGTCCGCGAGCTCGTAGTGCATCGGCAGGTCGCGGCGGTCGTAGTACGCCATGGTGGCGCCGGTCTTGGCCGACACCCAGCCGTCCATCCAGCCCTGGTTCCAGGCTTTGGCGCCGCCGCCCCACGAGTGGTCGAGGTCGCCTATGTACTGGAGGTCCTTCTTCTGCGCCTCGGCCGCGTCCCGTACGGGGAAGGGCAGGACGGTCCGCAGCGGCCCGGGCTGCTCGTAGACCGGCTTCCCGGAGGGGAGCTCCACGGCGTTGCGGTCACCGAAGCCACGTACGCCGCGCAGGGTGCCGAAGTAGTGGTCGAAGGACCGGTTCTCCTGCATGAGAACGACGACATGCCTGACCGCCTTCAGCCCGCCCGGGGGCGGTTCTCCGGCTGCCGCCGCCCGCAGTGAGGGCGGGAGCAGCGACCCGGCCGCGGCGGCGCCGAGGGCGCCTCCGCCCAGCGCGAGCATCCTTCTGCGCGAAATGTCCGATGACACGCCCGACCTCCCAGTCGACAGCCAATGGTCCACCTGTGATCCATTGAGTGGTACGCCTGGGACGGTAGTGAGGCCGGGTGGCGACGAGAAGACCCGGTGACGACTCCGGCGTGAACGTCCAAGACAAGGCGCGAAGAGTCCAAGCACTATCCGGCCACGCGGCGCGGTTCAGCGGGGCGCGGTTCAGCGGGGCGCGGTTCAGCGGCGAGTGGGCCCGGTCAGCCCTTCCTGGGCTTCCGGGGCCTTCCGGCCTTCTTGCGCGGCGGAGCGACCGGCACCACCGTCCGCAGGTGGCGGCGCACCCCGTCCGTCGCCACGGCCGGCTGATCGATCTGGTCTTCCGCCAGCAGATCGACGAAATCCCTCGCGGACGGTCACGAGATGACCGGGAGCGGCCCCCTCCAGGACGGTGCGCCCCTCGTCGGTGAGCACGGCGGGCACACCGCGCTCGTCCGGCGGATCGGCGTCACACCGCATCGGCCGGCGAGCGGAACGCCGTGACGCTGCCGGGCACCAGAATCGTCAAGGCGTTCAACACCGTGACGGCTTCCGCCCTCGGGGCGGGCACCCTGGGCGGCGGCCGGCTGTTCCTCCCGGTGGCCGGTGGCGAGGAGACCGCCAGGAAGACGGTCATCGACCTCGGTGCGCAGCTCGCCTTCGGTCAGGGCCTCGGGCCCGGCATCGGCCTCACCCTCGCGCGGCAGTCCGACGCCCGGGGGTGCGCCTGTTCCGTACGCCGAAGGGGCGGCGCACCGGATGCTTCCGGTGCGCCGCCCCTTCGGCGTACGGAACAGGCGTACGGGCGTCAGCCCTCGCTCACGCCCAGCTTCTCCAGGATCAGCTCGCGCACGCGCGCCGCGTCCGCCTGGCCGCGCGTGGCCTTCATGACCGCGCCGACCAGCGCACCCGCCGCCGCGACCTTGCCGCTGCGGATCTTGTCCGCGATGCCGGCGTTGGCCGCGATGGCCTCGTCCACGGCCGTGGACAGCGCGCCCTCGTCCGAGACGACCTTCAGGCCGCGCTTCTCGACGACCTCGTCCGGGCCGCCCTCGCCCGCGAGGACGCCCTCGATGACCTGGCGGGCCAGCTTGTCGTTGAGCGAGCCCTCCTTCACCAGGGCGGTGACGCGGGCGACCTGCTCGGGCGTGATCGGCAGTGACGCGAGGTCGCGGCCGGACTCGTTGGCGTTGCGGGCCAGCTCGCCCATCCACCACTTGCGCGCCGAAGCGGCGTCCGCGCCCGCCCCGATCGTCGCGACGATCAGGTCGATCGCACCGGCGTTCAGCATCGACTGCATGTCGTGCTCGCCGACGCCCCACTCCTCGCGCAGGCGGTTGCGGCGCACCCGCGGCAGTTCGGGCAGGCCCCGGCGGAGCTCCTCGACCCACTCGCGCGAGGGGGCCACGGGGACCAGGTCGGGCTCCGGGAAGTACCGGTAGTCCTCGGCGTTGTCCTTGATGCGGCCGGCCGTGGTGGAGCCGTCCTCCTCGTGGAAGTGCCGGGTCTCCTGGACGATCGTGCCGCCGGAGTCGAGAACCGCGGCGTGCCGCTGGATCTCGAAGCGGGCCGCGCGCTCCACCGAGCGCAGCGAGTTGACGTTCTTCGTCTCGGAGCGCGTACCGAACTCCTCGCGGCCGTGCGGCCGCAGCGAGAGGTTCACGTCGCAGCGCATCTGGCCCTGCTCCATGCGCGCCTCGGAGACACCGAGCGCCTTGATGAGCTCGCGGAGCTCGGCGACGTACGCCTTCGCGACCTCGGGGGCCCGCTCGCCCGCGCCCTCGATCGGCTTGGTGACGATCTCGATGAGCGGGATGCCGGCCCGGTTGTAGTCCAGGAGGGAGTGGGACGCGCCGTGGATACGGCCCGTCGCGCCGCCGACGTGCAGCGACTTGCCGGTGTCCTCCTCCATGTGGGCGCGCTCGATCTGCACGCGGAAGATCTCGCCGTCCTCCAGCTGGACGTCCAGGTAGCCGTTGAAGGCGATCGGCTCGTCGTACTGGGAGGTCTGGAAGTTCTTCGGCATGTCCGGATAGAAGTAGTTCTTCCGGGCGAAGCGGCACCATTCGGCGATCTCGCAGTTGAGCGCGAGGCCGATCTTGACGGCCGACTCGACGCCGATCGCGTTGACGACCGGGAGCGAGCCGGGCAGACCCAGGCAGGTGGGGCAGGTCTGGCTGTTGGCGTCCTGCTTGAGCTCCGTGGAGCAGCCGCAGAACATCTTCGTCTTTGTGCCGAGCTCGACATGGACCTCCAGGCCCATGACGGGGTCGTAGGACGCGAGCGCGTCCTCGTACGACACCAGTTCAGTGACGGTCACGGTGAAACTTTCCCTCTCAGCCCAGCAGGACGTCGTCGTCGCCGAGCTTCTTCAGCTCGCGGTAGAGCAGAGAGAGGCCGGTGACAATGGCGGCGGCGGAGACAACGGCGTCGACGAGACGGAGCGTGTCATTGTCCTTGCGGGCCATACGGGCCTGCTTGACGACGCTGATCGCGCCGAAGGCGGTGGAGCCGATCGACAGGTACGTACCGGCCTTGGAATTCTTGAATCCCTTGGCCTTGATGGGCATGGGGCTCACAGCGACGGTGCCTCCTCAAGCAGCGGGTGGCCCCACTTTTCCACGAAGGCGGCCTCTACGGCGGCGCCCACCTTGTAAAGGCGGTCGTCCTTCATGGCGGGGGCGATGATCTGGAGACCGACCGGCATGCCGTCCTCGGGCGCGAGGCCGCAGGGCAGCGACATGGCGGCGTTGCCGGCCAGGTTGGTCGGGATCGTGCACAGGTCCGCAAGGTACATCGCCATCGGGTCGTCGGCGCGCTCGCCGATCGGGAAGGCGGTGGTGGGCGTGGTCGGCGAGACGATCACATCGACCTTCTCGAACGCCTTCTCGAAGTCCTGCGTGATGAGCGTACGGACCTTCTGGGCGGATCCGTAGTACGCGTCGTAGTAGCCGGAGCTGAGCGCGTACGTACCGAGGATGATCCGGCGCTTGACCTCGTCGCCGAAGCCGGCCTCACGGGTGAGGGCGGTGACCTCCTCGGCGGACTTCGTGCCGTCGTCGCCGACCCGCAGGCCGTAGCGCATGGCGTCGAAGCGGGCCAGGTTGGAGGACGCCTCGGAGGGGGCGATGAGGTAGTACGCGGAGAGGGCGAGGTCGAAGGACGGGCAGTCCAGCTCCACGATCTCGGCGCCGAGTCCGCGCATCAGCTCGACGGACTCGTCGAAGCGCTGGAGTACGCCGGCCTGGTAGCCCTCGCCGCGGAACTGCTTGACGACGCCGACGCGCATGCCGGCGACGGAGCCGTTGCGGGCGGCCTCGACGACCGGCGGGACCGGGGCGTCGATGGAGGTCGAGTCGAGCGGGTCGTGCCCGGCGATGACCTCGTGCAGGAGCGCGGCGTCCAGGACCGTACGGGCGCAGGGGCCGCCCTGGTCGAGGGAGGAGGAGAACGCGACCATGCCGTAGCGGGAGACGCCGCCGTACGTCGGCTTGACGCCGACGGTGCCGGTGACGGCGGCGGGCTGGCGGATGGAGCCGCCGGTGTCCGTGCCGATGGCCAGGGGCGCCTCGTACGACGCGAGGGCGGCGGAGGAGCCGCCTCCGGAGCCGCCGGGGATCTTGGTCAGGTCCCAGGGGTTGCCGGTCGGGCCGTACGCGCTGTTCTCGGTGGAGGACCCCATGGCGAACTCGTCCATGTTGGTCTTGCCGAGGATGACGACGTCGGCCGCCTTGAGCTTCCGGGTGACCGTGGCGTCGTACGGCGGGATCCAGCCTTCGAGGATCTTCGATCCGACGGTGGTCGGGACGCCCTCGGTGGTGAAGATGTCCTTGAGCGCGAGCGGTACGCCGGCCAGCGGGCCGAGCTCCTCGCCGTTCGCCCGCTTCGCGTCGACGGCGCGTGCCTGGGCCAGGGCCCCCTCGCGGTCGACGTGCAGGAAGGCGTGCACCTTCTCGTCGACGGCGTCGATACGGGCCAGGTGGGCCTCGGTCACCTCGACGGCCGTGAGCTCACCCGAAGCGATCTTCGAGGCGGTCTCGGCGGCGGTGAGCTTGATGATGTGCGTGTGGTCCGTCATGACGGTTTAGTCCTCCCCCAGGATCTGCGGCACCTTGAAACGCTGCTGCTCCTGGGCGGGGGCCCCGGAGAGGGCCTGCTCCGGGGTGAGCGACGGACGGACCTCGTCCGCGCGCATGACGTTGGTCAGCGGCAGCGGGTGGGAGGTCGGCGGTACGTCTTGGTCGGCGACCTCGGAGACGCGGGCGACCGCGCCGATGATGTCGTCGAGCTGACCGGCGAAGTGATCGAGCTCTTCGCCCTTCAGCTCCAGACGCGCCAGCCGTGCGAGGTGGGCGACCTCCTCGCGCGTGATGCCAGGCATGCAGCGATCCTCTGGGGTGAGTGTGTGGGTTTTGGTTTGGCCCAATCCTATGGGGCGCGGACCCCTGCCCACGAAACGGCAGCCCTGTGACACCTCTGTGACGGCAGCGCATTGAGGGAGTGACCGGAGAGTAGGTAGCTTCGTACCGGTCATGATGTGGTGATCTACGCGCGGGAGGGCACGTGGCCGAGGGCCCGGAGTCGACGAGGCGAGTCGACGAATCCGAAATGCTCGAGATGAGTCAGCAGGACCCCGCGCGGGCGAGAGTGTTGCGCAAGTCCCTGGAGGAGCTCGCCTCGGGACGGGGCGGGGACGCCCTCAGGGAAATGGCGCAGGAGGTCCTTTCGGGCCGTACGAGCCTTCGGGACGCGGTGAACGTGTCGGCCTACTCCGAACAGCTCGTCGCGCAGGCGGCCCCCATGGCCGAGAAGTGGGCTGCGCTCTCCGAGGCCGAGCGCGAGGCGCTCGCCGCCGAGGGCGAGCGGAGCATGGCCGAGGAGCAGAGCCGGATCGACGAGGAGCGGCGCGCGGCGCCGGGCGACGGCGGCAGGAAGTCCCGCCACGACAGCCGGGGCTGGTCGCTGTACTGAGCGGCTGTGGGGCGCGGGACAAGGCCCCGGAAAACCACGTGTCTTTCAGGGGCAGGAGCAAGCAGTGAACTTTCGGGTGGAGCCGGGCGCGATCGACGGCTTTTCGAAGCTGGTGGGGCGTGCTGCCGACGGCAGTACGAAGGCTGTCTCGTACACGGCCAACGCGCAGATCGACAACATGGCGGGCGGGGCGCTCTGGGACGTGGTCACGGGCGATCACGAAAAGTACGTGGCCGACGCCAAGAGCGCTCTGCGGAAGGTGCAGAAGGTCCTCGAATCCTCGCAGCAGGAGCTGGCCAGGACCGCCAGGTACTACCGCGAGACGGACAGCGGCGTAGCGGCGAAAATGGACGCCACCTATCCGGGGTCCAAAGGAGCGGGCGGCAGCCCGGACGGCGGCAACGCACAGGACTTCTCCGACGCGAGCGACGCCGCGGACCTGCTGAAGAAGCCCGCCGACAGCACCAACCCGCTGGTCGCCTACGGCCAGGGGCACGCCGACGAGTACACCATGAGCCCGGTCCAGAAGTCCCTCGGCTCCGTCCTCGACCTGGGCAGCCCGTCGGCCATGGCGGTGGAGGCGTCCAAGCTGCTCTTCGGGTTCGACCCGTTCGGCGAAGTGACGAACTGGGTGGTCGGAGACTGGAACAAGTACAACGACTGCGCCGACGTGTGGGGCGCTCTCGGCGCGTACTGCGACGCGGTGGCCGCCAACCTGAAGAAGGGCAACGGGAACGTCGGCCTGAGCTGGGCCGGCAACGCTTCGGACGCCGCAAGGATCTACTTCGACGAGTTCGCCGGGAAACTCACCGAGATCAAAGCGGCCTTCGACTCCCTGGAGGGCTGCTACAAGCAGGCCGCACAGATGGCGTTCCAGTTCGCCGAATTCCTGAAGTCCTTCCTCGTCGCGTTCTGCGACCTCCTGGTCATCTGGCTGGTGAACCTGGCCGCCGCCCAGGCCGTCAACGTGATTCCGGTCGGCGGGCAGGTCGCGTCGGCCGCCATGTTCGCCCTGGCGGCGGCACAGGCCCTGCGGATCATGGCGCTGTGGGTCGAGGCGTCCAAGGCCTTCGACGCGATGGCGACCGCCTTGAGTGCCATCGCCCTGGCCATGACCACGGCGATGCACGGCTTCTCCGCGGCGGACGGATTCCCCGAGGTCAGTTCGGGCGGCTACGACCACCGCGCAGTCTAGAGACGGAGGAATCACCCATGTCTTTCATGTTCGGCGACAGCCCCGACGCTCTTGAGCTGTTCCTCACCCGCGTGCGCGACCTGACCGTCGGGTGGACACCCGGCTGCCTGCTGTTCGCGTGGTTCCTGACCAAGGAAGAGGGCTGGCACATGAGCTTCCTCGCCCTGTGCGTGCTGCCGCCTGTCGCGGCGTACCTGGGCATCCGCGCCAAGCGCGAGATCCGCGCGGGCCTCGCCTGGGGGGCGGGCGCCCTGGCCCTTGCGCCCCTCCCGCTGATCGCCGCCATCGAGCTCCTTCAGGGCGCCGGCCGCAGCTAGTTCACCACCTGGCCGGACGGTGCCGGGGACGGAGCCGAGGACGGGCGCTGGGCCTCCTCCAGGGCCGCCGCTGCGACCCGGTCCAGGTCGACCTGGCGGTGCCAGCCCCGCTCGCCGCGGGCGAGGAGCCACGCCGTCGCCTCGTCCGGCGGCATCGCCGCCGCCACCAGCCAGCCCTGCACCGCGTCGCAGCCCAGGTCCCGCAGCCGCTCCCACGTCTCGTCGTCCTCGACGCCCTCGGCCACCACCAGCAGGCCCAGCGAGTGGGCGAGGTCGACCGTGCAGCGGACGATCTCGGCGTCCTCGTTGTCGATCGCGAGCCGGGCCACGAACGACCGGTCGATCTTGAGCTCGCTCACCGGGAGCCGGCGGAGGTGGACCAGGGAGGAGTAGCCCGTACCGAAGTCGTCCAGGGACATCTTCACGCCGTGCCCGGTCAGCCCGGCCAGCGTGTCGGCCGCCCGCTGCGGATCCTCCAGCAGCACGTGCTCCGTTATCTCCAGCTGGAGGGAGCCGGCGGGGACACCGTGCCGGGCCAGCCGCGCCGCCACCGCGCCGGCGAACCCCGGCGTGTGCACGTCGCGCGGCGACACGTTCACCGCCACCGGGGTGTTCAGCCCCTGCTTCCGCCAGCGCGCGACCTGCGCGAGCGCGGTCTCCAGGACGTACTCCGTCAGGTGCGGCATCAGGCCCGACGACTCCGCGATGGCGATGAACTCGTCCGGGGGGACCCGCCCCCGCTCCGGGTGCACCCACCGGACCAGCGCTTCCAGGCCGGCCACCTGCCCGTCGAAGCGGACCTTCGGCTGGTAGTGGAGCTCGACCTCGCTCGCGTCCAGCGCCCGCCGCAGGTCGCCCAGCAGGCCGAGCCGGTCCGGTGTGTTGCTGTCGCGCTTGGACTCGTAGACCTCGACGCCCGTACGGTCCCGCTTGGCCTGGTACATCGCCACGTCGGCCCGGCGCAGCAGCCCTTCCGCGTCCAGCGCGTGGTCGGGGAAGACGGCGACGCCCGCACTGGCCTCCAGAACGAGCGTCAGGCCGTCCAGATCGAGCGGTGAGGAGAGCTCGGCCACCAGGTGCCTGGCGACGCGCTGCGCACTGGTCGTCGAATCGGCGGTCGGGAGCAGGACCGCGAACTCGTCGCCGCCGAGCCGCGCGGCCTCCGCCCCGCGCGGCAGCGCCAGCCGCAGCCTGTCGGCTATCTGGAGCAGTAACCGGTCGCCCGCCAGATGACCGAGCGTGTCGTTGACCGCCCTGAAGCGGTCGAGGTCTATCAGGACGAGAGCGGTCCTGGTGCCGGTGTTCTCGGCCTCCTCCAGCGCGGGCCAGGTCCGCTCCAGCAGCCACTGCCGGTTGGGCAGCCCGGTCAGCGGGTCCCGCAGCTGCTCCTCCGCCCTCGCCCTGGCTATCCACAGGGTGGAGTCCAGGGCGATCAGCGGTACGGCGAACAGCGGCAGCAGGACGGGCAGCGCCACCGCGATCACACAGATCAGCGGTGCGATGCCGAGCAGGGCGACCGCGACGAGCCCCTGCCGGTGCAGGGCCGTCCGGGCGACCGACGGCAGCCGTCCGCTCCTCGGCGCCAGCACGTACCAGAGCAGGACGCGTGTGAGGGCGAGATACGCCAGGGCGGCCAGGGCGACCTCCGGGACCGCCCCCACCCCCCACTCCAGCGGATTCCAGGGCCTCTCGACGGTCGGTACGTCGCCGAACACGGCCAGCACGAGCGCCGCGGCGCCTATGCCCAGGATGTCCACCGCGCCGTGCAGCAGCCCCTGCCGCCAGCGGTGCCTGCGGGCCATGCCGACCAGCACCACGACGGCCAGGCTGACCAGGCCGGCGGGCACCCAGCCGTACAGCATCAGGACGGCGAGGGTGAGCGCGGCGCCGGAGCCCGTGCCGCCCCACCACCGGTCGCGGCCGAGGGCGACCAGGTGGCCGACGATGACTCCGGTGAGCAGCGCGAGGGACCAGCCCACCTCGCCGTCGGGGAACAGCGCGCGGTCCCCCGTCACGGCACCGAAGACCCCGGTGGCCAGGACGAGGGCGGCCAGTGTCACGACGGCGGCGGGCAGCACCCTCGGGGTGCCTGCCCACCGCCGCAGCCGTGAGGCCGGATCGGCACTCTCGGTCGGTTTCATTGCGTCCCTCTCACAGCCGGCGGTGCCCGTGCCACGCGGTGGCTCCGTTGTCATGCCACCACGACGGAAAAACCTTCCCCACGCCCTTCATGAGCAGGGGACACCTCATCGCAGCCGCGCACGACAGGCGCACATCCCAACAGTAGGCCGCAGAAGGCTCTCGCGGGCAGCGGTCCACCGCTGTTGCCCGAATGCGACCCAGCCGCCCTTGTCCGTCTGCTATGCACTGAACGGGTGATACCGGCTGCGGTTCTTTCCCCTCTCACCAGCCCTTTCCCCGCCCGGCGCCACGCCTACTCCTCGGCGGGCACAGCCGCTTCACGGGCTGCTTCCGGACCCTGGGCCAAAAGGACGGCGAATCCCTCCTCGTTGAGGACGGGCACCTTCAACTGCATGGCCTTGTCGTACTTCGAGCCCGGGCTGTCACCGACCACCACGAACCCGGTCTTCTTCGAGACAGATCCGGTGACTTTCGCACCGAGGCTCTGGAGCGCCTCCTTCGCGCCATCCCGTGTGTGGTTCTGCAGGGTCCCGGTCACCACGACCGTGAGGCCCTCCAGCGGACGGGGCCCCTGGTCCTCACCGGCGCCCTCCTCCTCCATCCGCACCCCGGCCGCCCGCCACTTGCGCAGGATCTCCCGGTGCCAGTCCTCCTCGAACCACTGTTTGAGCGAGGCGGCGATGGTGGGACCGACGCCCTCCACGGCGGCCAGTTCCTCCTGTGTCGCCTGCTCGATCCGCTCCAGCGAACGGAACTCACGGGCCAGCGCCTCCGCCGCGACCGGCCCCACGTGGCGGATGGACAGCCCGGTGATGACCCGGGCCAGCGGTCGCTCCTTCGCCGCCTCGATGTTCTTCAGCATGGCGAGGGTGTTCTTCTTCGGTTCGCCCTCCTGGTTGGCGAAGAACGTCACTACCTTCTCCTCGCCCGTCTTCGGGTCCCGCTTGGGGAGTCCCGAATCCTGGTCCAGGACATACGACTTGATGGGCAGCAGCTGCTCCACCTTCAGGTCGAAGAGGTCGCCCTCGTCGCGCAGCGGCGACTCGGCCGGCTCCAGCGGCCGGGTGAGCGCGGCCGCCGCGACGTACCCGAAGTTCTCGATGTCCAGGCACTTGCGGCCGGCCAGGTAGAACAGCCGCTCCCGCAACTGCGCGGGGCAGGAACGGCCGTTGGGGCAGCGGAGGTCGATGTCGCCCTCCTTCATGGCCTTCAGCGGCGTACCGCACTCGGGGCACTGGGACGGCATCACGAACTCCCGCTCGCCGCCGTCCCGCAGGTCGACCACGGGCCCCAGGATCTCGGGGATGACGTCACCCGCCTTGCGCAGCACCACCGTGTCCCCGATGCGTACGCCCTTGGCCTTCACCACTTCCTGGTTGTGCAGGGTGGCGAACTCGACCTCGGAACCGGCGACCGTGACCGGCTCCACCTGGGCGTACGGCGTCACGCGCCCCGTCCGCCCCACGCCGACCCGGATGTCGACCAGCTTGGTGTTGACCTCCTCCGGCGCGTACTTCCAGGCGATGGCCCAGCGCGGCGCCCGCGAGGTCGAGCCGAGCCGCCCCTGGAGCCGGATCTCGTCGAGCTTGACGACGACGCCGTCGATCTCGTGCTCCACGGAGTGCCGGTTCTCGCCGAAGTACGCGATGAACTCCCGTACGCCCGCGAGGTCCTCGACGACCTTGTTGTGCCGCGCGACCGGCAGGCCCCATTCGCGCAGCAGCTCGTACGCCTGCGACAGGCGGTCGATGTCGAAGCCCTCGCGGGCCCCGATGCCGTGCACCACCATGTGCAGCGGGCGGCCCGCGGTGACCTTCGGATCCTTCTGCCGCAGCGAACCGGCCGCCGCGTTGCGCGGGTTGGCGAAGGGTTTGTCCTCGGCCGCCACCAGCCGCGCGTTCAGCTCCTGGAACTTCTCCATCGGGAAGTAGACCTCGCCGCGGATCTCGACCAGGTCCGGGACACGGTCGCCCTTCAGCCGCTCCGGGACGTCCGCGATCGTACGGACGTTGGGCGTGATGTCCTCGCCCGTGCGCCCGTCGCCCCGGGTCGCGGCCCGGGTCAGCCGGCCCTTCTCGTACGTCAGGTTGACCGCGAGGCCGTCCACCTTCAGCTCGCACAGCAGGTGGTACGGCACGGCGCCCAGCTCGCTCGCCACGCGCTCGCCCCAGGCCGTGAGCTCCTCGTCGTCGAAGGCGTTGTCGAGGGAGAGCATGCGCTCGCGGTGCTGGACGGCGGTGAAGTCCGTCTCATACGCTCCCGCGACCTTCTGGGTCGGCGAGTCGGGCGTGCGCAGCTCGGCGTACTCCTCCTCCAGCGCCTCCAGCGTCCGCAGCAGCTTGTCGAACTCCGCGTCGCTGATGACCGGCTGGTCCTTCACGTAGTACCGGAAGCGGTGCTCCTCGATCTGCTCGGCGAGCTGTGCGTGCCGCTCCCGTGCCTCCGCGGGCACCGCCGCCTGCTGTTCGCCAGCCATCGTCCTGTCCTCCCGTTTCCGGTCCCGTCCCCGTTACTCAGGGTTGTCCGCGAGTGATCTCGCCGCCCGGGCGCAGTGTGCGAGCGCCGCGCGCGCATACGCGGGGGAAGCCCCCGCGAGCCCGCACGACGGAGTGATCACCAGGGACTCGGCGAGAGTCCCCGGATTCAGCCCCAGCCTGCGCCACAGCGTCCTGACACCCATGACGCTACCGGCCGGGTCCGACAACGCCGTGTCGGTGCCCGGCACGATTCCGGCGAACAGCCGCGTACCGCCCTCCACCGCCTCACCGATCACCTCCTCGTCACGCTCGGTGAGCAGTGAGAAGTCGAACGAGACCCCTGCTGCGCCGGCCCGGCGCAGCAGGGCGAACGGCACGTCCGGCGCGCAGGAGTGGACCACCACCGGGCCGTCGGCGGCCCCCATCACGTCCCGCAGCGTTCCCTCGACGGCCTGGCGGTCCACCGCCCGGTACGTCCGGTACCCGCTCGCGGTCCTGACCTGCCCGCGCAGTACGGCCGTCAGCGACGGCTCGTCGAGCTGGAGCACCACCTGGGCGCCCGGCATCCGCCGCCGCACCTCCGCCAGATGCGCGCGCAGCCCCTCGGCCAGCGAGCCCGCGAGGTCCCGGACCGCGCCCGGGTCGCCCAGCGCCGCCTCGCCGCCGCGCAGCTCCAGCCCCGCCGCCAGCGTCCACGGTCCGACGGCCTGCACCTTGAGCGGCCCCGTGTACCCCTGCGTGAACTCCTCCAGCGCGTCGAGGTCCTCCCCCAGCCAGGACCGCGCCCGCCGCGTGTCGCGTCCCGGCCGGTCGCTGAACCGCCAGCCGCTGGGTTCGAGGTGGACGTACATCTCGACGAGCATCCCGGCGGTCCGCCCGATCATGTCGGCCCCGGGGCCGCGCGCGGGCAGCTCCGCCAGGTACGGGAAGTCCTCGAAGCTGCCGGTGACGGTCTTCGCGGCCTCCCGCGCGTCCCCGCCGGGCATCGAACCGACGCCGGTCGCCGGGCCCCACGTGTATCCGCCCGTGCGGTCGGTGGTCCCGCTCATCGGCCCGGCCGCACCGTCAGGTCGTTGACCTCCGCGTCGCGCGGCAGGTCGAGTGCCATGAGGATCGTCGTCGCGACCGACTCGGGGTCGATCCACCGCGTCGGGTCGTACTCCTTGCCCTCCTGGTGGTGGACCCTCTCCTGCATGGCGCTGGCGGTACGTCCCGGGTAGACCGAGGTGACGCGCACGCCGTTCTCGTGCTCCTCCTGGCGCAGCGCGTCGGCGAGGGCCTTCAGACCGTGCTTGCTCGCTGCGTACGGGCCCCACTGGGCATGCGCGGCGAGGCCGGCGCCCGAGTTGACGAAGACCACGTGGCCCTTGTCGAGGCGGAGTTGGGGCAGGAAGAGCCGGGTCAGCTCGGCCGGGGAGATCAGGTTCACGTTCAGCTGGCTGTGCCAGGCGCGGGTGCCGAGGTCGCCGATCCGGCCGAGGTCGACGACGCCCGCGATGTGCAGCAGCGAATCCACCCGCTCCGGCATCGGCTGGTGGGAGAACGCCCAGGAGAGCCGGTCCGGATTGGAGAGGTCGCCGACGAGCGTACGGGCGCCGGGGAGGCCCCCCGCGAGCTGTTTGGCGCGGCCCGCGTCGCGGGCCATCAGGACGACGTCGTCGCCGCGCTCGTGCAGGCGGCGGGCGACGGCGGCGCCGATGCCCGAGCCCGCTCCGGTGATCACATGTGTAGCCATGGGCCCATGCTCGCATCACCGCACCCCGGCGCCCGCGGCGGCAGCCGCTGATGTCACCGCCTCAAGGTAGGCCAGTGCCGCCACGCCGTCCTCCGCGAAGAAGACCAGGTCGGTGAGGGGAAGGGGCAGGAAGCCCTCCTCGTCCATCCGCTGGAACTGCTGCTTGAGGCCGTCGTAGAATCCCGCCGTGTTGAGCAGCACCACCGGCTTGGTGTGCAGGCCGTGCTTCTTCAGCTCCAGTATCTCGGTGGCCTCGTCCAGCGTGCCGGTGCCGCCGACCATGACGACGACCGCGTCGGACTTGGAGAGCAGCAGCGCCTTGCGCTCGGCGAGGTCCTTGGCGATCACCATCTCGTCGGCGTTCTCGCGCGCCGCGGCGCGCAGGAACTCCACCGAAACGCCGACGAGCCGCCCGCCCCCTTCCTGCACACCGTCCGCGACGACCTTCATCAGGCCGGCTTCCGAACCGCCCCAGACCAGGGTGTGGCCGCCCCTGCCGAGCAGCTCGGCGAATTCGCGGGCGGGGCGCGTGTAGCGCTCGTCGAGGTCGGCGGCGGAGAGGAAGACGCAGATGTTCAGTGCCATGGGAAGAACCTACGCCGCACGGATGCTGGAGTGTGAGACGGCTGTCGCACCACCAGGACCGAGGAGAGGATCGCCCGTGACCGCAGGACACCGCATCACCGTCGAGCAGGGAACCGAGCATGTACGTGTCACACATGGCGGACAGGTGCTGGCGGAGAGCCGCCGCCCGCTGCTGCTGCGCGAGACCGGCCTGCCGGTGCGCTACTACCTCCCGCCCGAGGACGTCAGGACCGATCTGCTGACGCCTTCGGACCGGCGCACCCACTGCCCCTTCAAGGGCGACGCGTCGTACTGGTCGCTGCCGGACGCCGCGGATCTGGTGTGGGCCTATCCCGACCCGAAGCCGGAAGTGGCAGCCGTGAAGGGCCACTTCTGCTTCTACGAGACGGAGGTCGTCGGTACGGACTGAGATTTTTTTCCCGGGAGCGATGAGTTCCGGGGCGCCGGCCGGTCAGCACCTCATGACCAAAGTGATTTCACGTGACGGCACGCCCATCGCCTGCGAACGGCGGGGCGAGGGGCCGCCCTTGATTCTGGTCGGCGGTGCGTTCAGCACCGGTACCGCCGAGATCCCGCTGGCGGCGTTGCTCGCACCGTACTTCGGCGTCGTCACGTACGACAGGCGCGGCCGCGGTGGCAGCGGGGACACCGCGCCCTACGCGGTCGCGCGTGAGGCCGAGGACCTGGCGGCCCTGGTCGAGGAGGAGCGCGGGCCCGTGTCGGTGTACGGCATGTCGTCGGGCGGGGCGCTGGTCCTGGAGGCCGCCGCCGCCGGGGTGCCGTTCGACAGGATCGCCGTGTACGAGCCTCCCTTCACCGTCGTCGGGCCGGACGACAGGGCCGCCAAGTCGCGGTACTCGGCGCGGCTGGGCGAACTCCTCGCGGCCGGCGACCGCGGGGGCGCCGCCGAGCTCTTCCTGTCGGTGGTCGGTATGCCGCCCGAGGTCGTCGCGCAGGTGCGCAGGGCACCGATGTGGCCGGAGCTGGAGGCGGTGGCGCCGACCCTGGCGTACGACGACGCGGTGATGGGCGACGGCACGGTGCCGACCGAGCGGCTGGCGTCCGTCAGAGCGCCGGTGCTCGTCGTCGACGGCGGCGCGAGCCCGCACGTGATGCGGGAGGCCGCCCGGCGGGTCGCCGGCGCGGTGCGCTGCGGCAGGCACCGCACCCTGACGGGCCAGGTCCACGACGTCGCCCCGCAGGTACTGGCCCCGGTGCTGCGGGAGTTCTTCGCGGCGTGAGCGGAGCGTCCGGTTCCGCCCAGCTGACGCGGAGTTCAGCGGAAGACTGCCGCGGACCGGTGGCACAGTGTTCCCCGGGCGTTGGCCGAAGGTTCCGCGGGAAGTCATCCACAGGCGCGACGGTGTGCAGGGCGTGAGCCGGGGATCGGCGGGGGAGGCGTCTGTGGTGGTGGGGGAAAGACAGACAGTCGAAGAACCGCGGCTGGGCATCAGACGCGCATCGCGCTCGGCCCGGTCGCGGCGCAGTTTTCTCGTGACGTTCCTGCCGCTGCTGGCGGTGGTGCTGACGGGAACGGCCGCGCTGGCCGTGTCGGGGAACATCCTGCTTCCCGCCGAACGGATCATCACACTGGAAGGCAAGATGGCCTCCAAGCGGGACTTCTTCGAGGACGAAGAGGTCCAGCGCCTTCTGCTGAAGCATCACATACGGGTGCACATCACCAGTTCGGGATCGCGCGAGGTCGCCGTGCGCGAGACCGACTCGTACGACTTCGTGTTCCCGTCCGGGCAGCCGGCCGGTGACCTGATCACCGGTGAGCGCGCGGCGGACAACCAGTACGCCAAGGTGTACCGGCCGTTCGTCAGCCCCATCGTGCTGGCCACCTACCGCGAGTACGCCGACACGCTCGCCGACGCGGGCATCGCGAAGCCGCAGCGCGGCCCGGGGGCGGAGGAGCCGTACTACTACGCGCTGGACATGCCGAAGTTCCTGCGGCACATCCACGACAAGCGCCGCTGGAACGACATCGGGATACGGCGGCACAACCTCGCCAACGCCAACAGGATCGTCGTCCAGACCCCCGATGTCTGCGGCTCCAACTCGGCCGGCACCTACCTGGCCCTGGTCGCCTTCACCTGGCGCGGCGACGGCGACGAGGTGCCGGACTCGGACCGGGAGGCCGACGAGCGGGCCCGCGCCATCCGCCACCTCATGGAGCAGGGGCTGCCGGCCGCCGACGTCTTCCGCACCTACATCTCGCCCGAGGGCAAGAACATCGCCCCCGTGGTGGTCGCGTACGAGCACCAGTACCTCGCCTACCAGGTCCGGTACAGGGCGGACGCGAAGAAGCTCGACCCGCAGCGCGTGCTGCTCTATCCGTCCGGCCAGTTCGTCACCCAGCCGCAGTTCATCGCCCTCAACAAGGACGGCGACCGGCTCGGGGAGCTGATCACGAACGACCCGCGGCTGCGGCGCCGCGCGATGGAACTGGGCTTTCGCATACTCGACCCCTCGGGCCAGGTCGCGGGCGACCAGCTCAGCGCCTTTCTCCAGGACCACGAGATCCCCGTCCCCGCCCTCTCCGGCGACGCCACGAGGTCGGCCATGCCCCGGCTGCGCTACCTGGAGCGGATGATTTCGAACATCGGCGGCTGTCCCGCGGCCGACGTCGTGCCCGGACGGCCGTGATGGGCGCGCGCCGCGGCCCCGCCGGCCTGGTCGCGCTGTGCCTCGTGTCCCTGTTGCTCGCGCCGGCCGCCTGCTCCGACGACCGCCCCGAGCCCGTGACGCTGCGGGTGCTGGCCAGTTCGGAACTCGCCGACATGAAGCCCGTGCTCGACGAGCTGCGCCGCGAGACGGGGATCTCGCTGGAGATGGACTACCGGGGCACGGTGGACGCCGGCAACGAGCTCGCCGGACCCGGCGGCCACCGGCACGACCTGGCCTGGCTCTCCTCCGACCGCTACTTCCTGCTCAGGTCCAGGGCGAACGGCGACCGTGGCGAAAAGCCCCTGGCCACCAGCATCATGCGCTCGCCCGTCGTGATCGGCATGCGGCGCGGGACGGCCGAGCGGCTGCGCGAGAAGGCGCCCGACGGCCAGATCTCCTGGGCCGACGCGGCCGACGCGGCGGCCGACGGATCGCTGCGGTTCGGGATGGCCGACCCGCGCCACACCAACAGCGGCCTCGCGGCGCTCGTCGGAGTCGCGACCGCCGCGGCGGGGACCGGCACCGCGCTGCGTCCGGACGACGTCTCCTGCGACCGGCTGCGCGGCTTCTTCGCCGGACACGCGCTCGTCAGCGACGCCTCCGCCGAGCTCGCCGACCGCTTCGCGGCACGTCAGGGCGAGCTGAACGCCCTCATCACGTACGAGTCCGAACTTCTGGCGCTCAACAGCAGCGGCAGACTGCGCGAACCGCTGGAGATCGTCTATCCCAGGGACGGCATGGTCCTGTCCGACTACCCGCTGCTGCTCCTCGACCCGGCCCAGCGCGCCGCGTACGACACGCTGGTGGAGTGGCTGCGCAGCGAACCCGTACAGAAACGGATCATGGAGCGCACCCTGCGGCGGCCGATCGATCCGGCCGTGCCCCGCAGCGCGCCGCTGCGCGAGCCCGTCGGCAACGCGCTGTACTTCCCCGACGACCAGAAGGTCGTCGACCGGCTCCTGGCCGACTACGGGGACCCGGAGCGCGACCGCTCCTCGCAGGTGATCTTCCTGCTCGACTTCTCGACGTCGATGCGCGGCAAGCGGATCGCCCAGCTGCGCGACACCTTCGACGCGCTGGCCGGCGCGGACGACTCGCGCTCGGGCAAGTTCGTCCGCTTCTACCAGCGCGAGACGCTCACCGTGATGCGGTTCGGCGGCAGCGTGCTGGACAGACGGAGCATCACCTACGAAGACCCCTCCGACCTGGACCGGCTGCGCGGCTTCGTCGCGTCCGGCGAATTCGACGACGCCACCGCCATCTGGTCCTCGCTCGACCGCGCCTACCGCGACGCGGCCGTGCTCGCCCGCGAGCACCCCGGGCGCACCCTCTCCATCGTCCTGATGACCGACGGGGAGAACAACACCGGTATGGGCCTGGACGCGTTCATCCGCCGCCATGCCCGACTGCCGCAGGAGGCCAGGGCCGTACGCACGTACACGATCCGCTACGGCGAGGCCGACGCCGGGGAACTGGACCGGGGGGCACGGGCGACGGGCGGCCGCATGGTCGACGCCACCGGCCGGTCCCTCAAGAGCGCCTTCAAGGAGATCCGTGGGTGTGCTGACTGAGGCGTGGTGGGGCGTGTGGTGGCCCTGGATGCTCCTGTGGCTGCTGACCGCCTCGGGAGCGGCGGCTCTGCTCGTCCTGGCGGTGCTGTGGCTCGTCCGCGTCAGGCGCGATCGCGACCAGACCCTGACGTACAGCATCTGCTTCTACCTCCACGACCGCTCGGTCATGGACCACTACCAGATGCGGGGGTACGCCGCGGCGCTGCGCAAGGAGGTGGAGCAGCGGACCAGTGACAGCGCGGACGGCACCATCCGCGCCAAGGTCTTCGGGCTGAGCGCGGGCGCGGGCCGCAAGGACAACAGCGAGATCGTCAGCAAGTACATGGAGGTCGCCGAACCCATCTCGGTCATCGGCGTCATCATGGACGTTCTGGAGGAGAAGAACGTCATCGTCCATGTCGACCTGGCGGGCGGGGCGATACGGCGCAACGCGGCACTCACCCGGGCGCTCGCCGACCGGCCCCCGGCCGCGTCGCCCTCCCCGCAGACCGTGCGGCTGCGCGACATCGAGGACTTCGTGCTGATACGCGGCCGGTTCCGCAAGATCAGCGAATCACCGGAGTCCACGGTGTTCCTGGCCCCCTACGGCGACCCCGAGGACCCTTCCCGGGGGCCGCGGGTGCGGGTCACCTGCGCGACCGAGGGGCTGCGCAACGAGGTCCCGCGGGGGACGTTCTCGGCCCGCTGCCTGGGCAAGGTGCAGGACTGGAACACCGAGGACGGCGTGCTGGAGGTACAGGCCATGGCGATCTTCCGGTAGGGCGGCGCGGGACGCGGCCCCGGATCAGGCCAGGGCGGCCGTCGCCCGGCTCGTCGCCGCGATGGTCGCCGAGCCGACCACGCGCGTGCCGTCGTACAGCACGATCGCCTGGCCGGGCGCGACGCCGCGCACCGGCTCGGTGAAGGTGACCCGGAGCTCCGAGCCGTCGACCAGTTCGGCGGTCACCTCCGTCTCGCCGCCGTGCGCGCGCAGCTGGGCCGTGTACGTGCCGCTGCCGGCCGGAGCCGTGCCGCACCAGCGGGGCTTGATCGCCGTGAGGGCGGTGACGTCGAGGGCCTCGACCGGGCCCACCGTCACCGTGTTGTTCACCGGGGAGATGTCCAGGACGTAGCGCGGCTTGCCGTCGGGGGCGGGGTGACCGATGCGCAGGCCCTTGCGCTGGCCGATGGTGAAGCCGAAGGCGCCCTCGTGGGTGCCCACCTTGGTGCCCGACTCGTCGACGATGTCGCCCTCCGCCTTGCCGCCGAGGCGGTTCGCCAGGAAGCCCTGGGTGTCGCCGTCCGCGATGAAGCAGATGTCGTGGCTGTCGGGCTTCTTCGCGACCGCCAGGCCCCGGCGCTCGGCCTCCGCGCGGATCTCGTCCTTGGTGGTGAGGGTGTCGCCGAGCGGGAACATCGCGTGCGCCAGCTGCCGCTCGTCGAGGACCCCGAGGACGTACGACTGGTCCTTGGCCATGTCGGAGGCGCGGTGGAGCTCGCGGCTGCCGTCCTCGTTCAGCACGACGGTCGCGTAGTGGCCGGTGGCCACCGCGTCGAAGCCCAGCGCGAGCGCCTTGTCGAGCAGCGCCGCGAACTTGATCTTCTCGTTGCAGCGCAGGCAGGGGTTGGGGGTGCGCCCCGCCTCGTACTCGGCGACGAAGTCCTCGACGACGTCCTCGCGGAAGCGCTCGGCGAGGTCCCAGACGTAGAACGGGATGCCGATGACGTCGGCGGCCCGGCGCGCGTCGCGCGAGTCCTCGATGGTGCAGCAGCCGCGCGCGCCGGTGCGGAACGACTGCGGGTTGGCGGACAGGGCGAGGTGTACGCCGGTCACGTCGTGTCCGGCCTCGGCGGCTCGGGCAGCGGCAACGGCGGAGTCGACCCCGCCGGACATGGCGGCGAGGACACGGAGGCGGCGCGGGGTCTCAGTCATAGCTCTCCCAGGGTAGACGGAACCACCGACAGGGCCGAAAGCGTTATCAGGCTCATGGAACACAAGAGGCCGGCAGGCACGGGCAGAGGGC
This sequence comes from Streptomyces sp. NPDC003016, assembly GCF_053591455.1. Taxonomy (NCBI): domain Bacteria; kingdom Bacillati; phylum Actinomycetota; class Actinomycetes; order Kitasatosporales; family Streptomycetaceae; genus Streptomyces; species Streptomyces sp. NPDC003016. Next base: position 69,536 of record NZ_JBSFTV010000008.1, on the reverse strand, counting down.
CCAGCAGACGCGCCCTGCTCATCGGGGGCGGCGCGGCCGTCGTGGGCGGGACGGCCGCCGTGTTCGGGGAGGAGCTGTCCCGGCTGTGGTGGCTCGTGCCGGGCGTCGACAAGCAGCGCACGGAGGGAGAGGTGGATCACACGGGCGCCCGCTGGGTGGCGGCGTCGGCCGCGAACCTGCGGACCGCCGACCGGCCCGACGACTACTCCATCGACCGGATCGTGATCCACGTGACGCAGGGCAGCTTCGCTTCGGCCGTGCGCGTCTTCAAGGACCCGCTGCACGCGGCCGCGGCGCACTACATCGTGCGCGCGAAGGACGGGCATGTCACGCAGATGGCGCGGGAGCTCGACGTCGCCTTCCACGCCGGGAACCGCTCGTACAACGAACGGAGCGTCGGCATCGAGCACGAGGGCTTCGTCGACCGGCCGGAGGACTTCACCGGCGTGATGTACCGGTCGTCGGCCCGCCTCGCCGCCGGGATATGCCGGCGGTACGGGATACCCGCCGACCGGGAGCACATCATCGGCCACGTCGAGGTGCCGGGCACCGACCACACGGATCCGGGCCCGCACTGGGACTGGGACCGCTATCTGCGGCTGGTGCGGGAGGAGCTGGCGGGCGGCCCGCCCGTCACGACGTGACCGGGGAGCGGAGCGGCCCGCTCTCAGACGAGACCGGCCGTACGCGCCCGCTCGACCGCCGGGCCGATCGCGTCCGCCACCGCCGTCACGTCCTCGGTGGTCGAGGTGTGCCCGAGCGAGAAGCGGAGCGTGCCGCGGGCCAGGTCGGGATCGGTGCCGGTGGCCAGCAGGACGTGGCTGGGCTGGGCGACTCCGGCCGTACAGGCGGACCCGGTGGAGCACTCGATGCCCTGCGCGTCGAGGAGCAGGAGCAGGGAGTCGCCCTCGCAGCCGGGGAAGGTGAAGTGGGCGTTGGCCGGCAGCCGGCCGCCCGGGGACGGGTCGCCGCCGAGGATCGCCTCGGGGACGGCGGCGCGCACGGCCGCGACCAGGTCGTCGCGCAGGCCGCCGATCTCGCGGGCGAACCACTCGCGCCGCCCGGCCGCGATCCGGCCGGCCACCGCGAAGGCGGCGACGGCCGGGGCGTCGAGGGTGCCGGAGCGCACGTGCCGCTCCTGTCCGCCGCCGTGCAGCACGGGTACGGGGGTGTACTCGCGGCCGAGCAGCAGCGCGCCGATGCCGTACGGGCCGCCGATCTTGTGCCCGGACACGGTCATCGCGGCGAGCCCGGAGGCGGCGAAGTCGACCTCCAGCTGCCCGAACGCCTGCACCGCGTCGGCATGCAGCGGCACTCCGAACTCGGCTGCCACGTCGGCCAGTTCGCGGACCGGCATGACGGTGCCGATCTCGTTGTTGGCCCACATGACGGTGGCCAGGGCGACATCTGAGGGGTCGCGTGCGACGGCCGCGCGCAGCGCTTCGGGATGGACCCGTCCGTACGCGTCGACGGGCAGGTACTCGACGGTCGCGCCCTCGTGCTCGCCCAGCCAGTGGACGGCGTCCAGCACCGCGTGGTGCTCGACGGGGCTGGCCAGCACGCGGGTCCTGCGCGGGTCGGCGTCGCGCCGCGCCCAGTACAGGCCCTTGACGGCGAGGTTGTCGGCCTCGGTGCCGCCCGCGGTGAAGACCACCTCGCTGGGCCGGGCGCCGAGGGACTCGGCGAGGGTCTCGCGGGCCTCCTCGACGGTACGCCGCGCCCGTCGGCCGGCGGCGTGCAGGGACGAGGCGTTGCCGGTGACGGCGAGCTGGGCGGTCATCGCCCCGACCGCTTCCGGAAGCATCGGGGTGGTCGCGGCGTGGTCGAGGTAAGCCATGGTGCGGTCGATTCTACGAGTCCCCCGGAGCGCGCGGCCCCGGCCCGGCAGGATGCGGGGGCGCGGGCGGGTGCGGGCGGGGTGTCCTGCGGGGCTTCTCCCCTGCCTGTCCCTTCCCGAACCGGGGCTCCCCCGGCCCCGCTCCTCAATCGCCGGAGGGACTCCGCGGGAGCCCGTCCGTCCCGTACAGCTTCAGGACCTCCGCCGCCCTCGCCAGTTCCCCGCGCACCTCCTCCGGCGACACCACCTCCACCCGTTCGCCGAAGGCCGGCAGCGAGCGGGCCTCGGGGGCCGGGCCGAAGGCCGGGTCCACCGCCGTCCGGAACAGCAGGAGTACCGACAGCAGCCGTTCTGATTCCACGGCGCCCATCCTGCGCGAACAGCCCGCCCGGGGGCGGGGATTCAGCCGCGCGGTGCCCGCGCCAGCTGCCGGGACTGGGCGACGAGCCGGTCCGCGCTGTCCCAGACCTCCGCGTCCTCCTCCAGGAAGCCGCCCGCGAGGTTGCGGGTGGTGATGGAGACGCGCAGCGGTCCGGGGGCGGGGCGGCAGCGTATGTGGGTGGTGAGCTCGACGGTCGGCGTCCAGCCCTTGAGGCCCAGCTCGAACGAGGTCGGCGGCAGGGCGTCGACGGTGAGCAGCAGCGAGAGCGGATCGGCGTCGCGGCCGTCGGCGAGGCCGAACCAGCCGCGCATCTCGCCCTTGCCGGAGGGCGCGCCGACGGCCCAGCCGGCGGTGGCGGGGTCGAGGCGGACGTCGAGGCGCTCGGCGATGGCCGAGCTGCCGGGGATGACGGCGGGCCCGGCGTCCGTGCCCAGGCAGTGCTCGTACGGCGGCATGGCCGGCGGCTTCGCGGAGGTGCGGACGTCGTCGGGCAGGGCGTCGAGGTCGCCGTACGAGGCGAGGACGCGGATCCGCTCGACCTCGGTGCCGTCCTCGGCGTACTGGAAGAGGGAGGCCTGGCCGGTGGAGAGGGTGCGCCCGGTGCGGACGGTCTGACTGCGGACGACCGCCCTGCCCGGCACGGAGGGGGTCAGGTAGTGCGCCGAGACGGTGAACGGGTCGGGGTGCGGCAGGGCATCGCCGAGCGCCCGGCCGAGCAGGGCGAGGAGGTAGCCGCCGTTGACGGCGTGGATGATCGTCCAGCCCGCGGAGAGCTCCGCGTCGTAGACGCCCGGTTCGTCCGGTGCGCGCGAGGAGAGGGCGGTGTCGCGGTCGAACTCGCTGTCTCCGATGGATGCCTGTGCCATGGCATGCACCGTACACCGAGACATTACTAAGCGGTAGCTTCAGACTGTTCCTCGGCCTTCGCCGAGCTCCGGTGCCAGGCGCGCGGCGCCCGCCAGTGGAAGTGCAGCGCCAGCAGGCGCAGCAGGAAGGCGGTGACGACGGCGATTGAGCTGGTCACGGCGTTCAGCGCGTCGAAGCGGAGGAACAGGGCGGCCATCGCGGCCCCGACGATCGCGGGGACGGCGTACAGGTCGCGGTCCCAGCGCAGCAGCGAGGGCACCTCGTTGGCGAGGACGTCCCGCAGGACGCCGCCGCCGACGGCGGTCGCCAGGCCCAGGGCGGCGGAAGCGGTCAGGCCGAGCCCGTGGTCGTACGCCTTGGTGGTGCCCGTGACGCAGAAGAGCCCGAGCCCGGCCGCGTCGAAGGCCATCACCGAGCCCTGGATGCGCTCCACCTCCGGGTGGAGGAAGAAGACCAGGGCGGCCGCGATCAGCGGGGTCGTGAAGTACCCCAGGTCGGTGAAGGCGGCCGGCGGCACCGCGCCGATGATCAGGTCGCGGAGCAGCCCCCCGCCCAGCGCGGTGACCTCTGCGAGCACCGCGATGCCGAAGACGTCGAAGTTCTTGCGGACGGCGAGCAGCGCGCCGGAGATCGCGAAGACGAAGATCCCGACGAGGTCGAGCGCATGCTGGACGGAGGGCGTGAAGAGTTCCTGGAACACCGGGCAATTGTGCCGGTTCTATTCCTTGCCGGTGTCCTCCGCGCCCGCGGGCCCGGCTTCGCCCTCGGCGGCGCCCGCCGTCTTCGCCGCCGCCGCGGGTGGCGTGACGTCGACGAGCTCGATCGCCTCGCGCGCCGTGTCGAGCACGACGGACGACTCCGGTGCCTGGTCGGGCGCGTTCTCCGGGTGGTGGCAGGCCACCTGGTGACCGGTCTTCAGAGCCGTCAGCGGCGGCTCCTGCGTCGTGCAGATCTCGGTCGCCTTCCAGCACCGCGTGTGGAAGCGGCAGCCCGGGGGCGGCGAGATCGGCGAGGGCACGTCGCCCTTGAGCAGGATCCGTTCGCGCTTGTGCTTGCCGCGCGGGTCGGGCACCGGGACGGCCGAGAGCAGGGCCTTGGAGTACGGGTGCATGGGCGACTCGTACAGCGCCTTGCGGTCCGCCAGCTCGACGATCTTGCCGAGGTACATCACGGCGATGCGGTCCGAGACGTGCCGGATGACCGACAGGTCGTGCGCGATGATCACGTACGTCAGCCCGAGCTCGTCCTGGAGGTCGTCCAGCAGGTTCACCACCTGCGCCTGGATCGACACGTCCAGCGCCGACACCGGCTCGTCGGCGACGACCAGCTTCGGCTTGAGCGCGAGCGCCCGCGCGATGCCGATGCGCTGGCGCTGTCCGCCGGAGAACTCGTGCGGATAGCGGTTGTAGTGCTCCGGGTTGAGACCCACCAGCTCCAGCAGCCGCTGGACCTCCCGCTTCACCCCGCCCTCGGGCGTGATGCCCTGCAGCTTGAAGGGCGCGCTCACGATCGTGCCGACCGTGTGGCGCGGGTTCAGCGAGGAGTACGGGTCCTGGAAGATCATCTGTACGTCGCGGCGCAGCGGACGCATCTGTCCGGTGCCGAGGCGGGTGATGTCCCGGCCCTCGAACTCGATCTTCCCGCTGGTGGGCTCCAGCAGGCGCGTGATCAGCCGGCCCATCGTCGACTTGCCGCAGCCCGACTCGCCGACCACGCCCAGGGTCTCCCCCGGGCGCACGTCGAAGTCGAGACCGTCGACGGCCTGCACCGCGCCGACCTGGCGCTGGAGCAGGCCCTTCCTGATGGGGAAGTGCTTCACCAGGCCGCTGACCCTCAGCAGGGGCTCGGGGGACGGCGGCGGCGAGGAGGACGCCTGCTCCGAGATCGTCACTTCGGGATCCTTCGTCTCGCTCACAGCTTCGGCGCAATCTCTTCGGCCCAGATCCGGGTCCGGTCCTCGGCCGCCATGTGGCACGCGGAGTAGTGCCGTGCGGACTCCTGTCCGGACAGCACCTTGAGTTCCGGCCGCTCGGTGCGGGTGACCCCGCCCTTGGGCACGTCCGCGTACGGGCAGCGCGGGTGGAAGGCGCAGCCGCTCGGGATGTTGATCAGGCTGGGCGGCGAACCCTTGACCGGGATGAGGCGCTCGGTCTGGTCGCGGTCGATGCGCGGCATCGAACCCAGCAGACCCCAGGTGTACGGGTGCTGGGGCTCGTAGAAGACCTTCTCCGCGGGACCGCGCTCGATGCACCGGCCCCCGTACATCACCAGGAGGTCGTCCGCCAGCTCGGCGACGACACCCAGGTCGTGCGTGATGACGATGACCGCCGAGCCGAACTCCTTCTGCAGGTCCCGGATCAGGTCGAGGATCTGCGCCTGGACGGTGACGTCCAGGGCGGTGGTCGGCTCGTCGGCGATGAGCAGCTCGGGGTTGTTGACCAGCGCCATCGCGATCATCGCGCGCTGGCGCATACCGCCGGAGAACTCGTGCGGGTAGCCGTCGAACCGCTTGTCGGGCTGCGGGATGCCGACCCGGTCGAGCATTTCGATCGCGCGCCGCTTGGCGGCCTTCTTGTCGACCTTGTTGTGGATGCGGTACGCCTCCACGATCTGGTGGCCGATCGTGTAGTACGGGTGCAGCGCGGACAGCGGGTCCTGGAAGATCATCGAGATCTCGCGGCCGCGCAGCTTGCGTACGTCGTCGGGGTCGGCGGACAGCAGTTCCTTGCCGTCCAGCCAGATCTCGCCGGAGATCCGTGCCTTGCGCCGGCCGTACTGGCCGACGGTGTGCAGGCCCATGATGCCGAGCGAGGTCACCGACTTGCCGGAGCCGGACTCGCCCACGATGCCGAGGGTCTTGCCCTTCTCCAGCTGGAAGGAGAGGCCGTCCACCGACTTGACGAGACCGTCGTCGGTGGGGAAGTGCACCTTGAGGTCGCGCACGTCGAGGAAGGCGTCCGGCTGCGGGGAGCCGGTGCGTACGGGCTCGGCGACCGCACCGGTCTTCGTCAAGGGGGCTCCGGGGGCCTCCCCCGGGACAGGCACAGTGGTCACGAGAGCCTCACTCGGGGGTCGATCACGGAGTACAGGATGTCCACGACGAGGTTCGCGAGCACGACGGCCGCGGCGGCGATGAGCGTGACACCCAGGATGAGCGGGAGGTCGAAGTCGCCGATCGCCTTGACGGCCGCCTGGCCGAGGCCCGGGAGGCTGAAGGCGGTCTCGGTGAGGATGGCGCCGCCGACCAGGGCGCCGAGGTCCATGCCGAGGATGGTGAGGATCGGCGTCATCGTCGAGCGCAGCGCGTGCTTGCCGACGACGACCGGTTCGCTCAGGCCCTTGGCCCGGGCGGTACGGATGTAGTCCTCGCCCAGGACCTCCAGCATGGTGGCGCGGGTGAGCCGGGCGTACATCGCGGCGTACAGGAAGGCGAGGGTCACCCACGGGAGCACCAGGCCGCTGAACCAGCCGAGCGGGTCCTGCGCGATGTCCACGTACTCGGCGTCGAACCAGCCGAGCTGGGTGCGGAAGACCGCCAGGGAGAGCAGCGCGGTGAAGTAGATCGGCAGCGACACACCCGCGAGGGCGATGGTCATCGCCGTGCGGTCGATCGCCGTACCCCGCTTGAGGGCGGAGATGATGCCGGTGGTGACACCGACGACGACCCACAGCACGCACGCGCCGGCCGCGAGGGACAGGGTGACGGGGAGCCGCTCGGTGAGTACGGGCCAGATCTCCTGCTCCGTACGGAAGGAGTAGCCGAAGCACGGGGCGTCGCAGTGGAACGACGAGCCGCCGCCGGTGTAGTCCCGGCCGACGAAGATTCCGCTGATGAAGTTCCAGAACTGCACCAGGATGGGATCGCCGAGGCCGAGCTTCTCCCGGACGCCTTCGACCGCGCCTGGGTCCGCCTGCTTGCCGATGAACATCGCGGCGGGGTCGCTGCCGGTCAGTTTCGGGATCACGTAGAAGATGCCGAAGGTCACGAGAGTGACCACGAGCAGCATCACGACGACGGCGGTCAGCCGCCTGATGAGGTATGCGAGCACTACGGTCGGCCCGGCGGCGGCCCGGGGATCCGGTGAGGGGTCCCCGGGCCGCCGCACGCGGCCATCACCTGCCCTTCGGGCTTAGCGGCGGGTGTGCCGGCGGAGCGAACGGACGGTCACTTGACGCCGAGGGAGGCGTAGTCGTAGCGGCCGTTGTAGGAGTCGGCCGTGTAGACGTTGGTCAGCCGCGAGCTGCGCCAGATCACGTTCTTCTCGAAGGTGAAGGGCAGGTAGACCGCCGCCTCGGAGACCTTCTCGTTGATCTGCTTGTAGAACTCGGCGGCCTTGACCGGGTCCGTCTCCAGCAGCGCCTTGTCGAACAGGGCGTCGATCGACTTGTCCTTCATCATCGAGAAGTTGTTGTTGCCGCTGTCGAGGATGAAGCGGCTGTCGACCAGCGGCTGCGAGAAGCCCTGGCCGGACGGGAAGTCGGCACCCCAGCCCATGATGATGATGCCGTAGTTCTTCTTCTCGACGTTCTTGGGAGCGCCGATGATGCCGGAGGTCTGCGCACCGTCGTACTGGTCGATCTGCACATCGACGCCGATCTTGCGCAGCGACTCCTGCATCGACTCGGCGGTGGCGATCTCCTGCGGCTTGTTGTTGCGGACCGCGATGGTGGTCTTGAAGCCGTTCGGCTTGCCGCAGGCCTTGAGCTCTTCCTTGGCCTTGGCGACGTTGCCCGTGGTGTCCTTCAGGACGTTGTACGGGTCGTACTTCGGGTCGGAGCCCTTGATGCTCGGGGGCAGCATGTTGGTGGCGATGTCGCCGCCCGCCATCGGGCCGCCGCGGGCGGTCTGCAGCGACTTGTGGTCGGCGCCGTAGATGAGCGCCTTGCGGCAGTGGACGTTGTCGAGCGGCTTGACCGTCTGCGGGAACACCGCGTACCGGATGAAACCGGTCTGCGGGTTGTCGACGTTGGCCTTGTGGTCGCGCAGCGCCTTGGTACGGCCGGCCGGGCTGATGCCGGTGGCGTTGATGTCGACGTCGTAGTCGCCCTCGATCAGGCGGTTGTCCATGTCGTCGGCGTTGGTGATGAGCTTGAGCGAGACCTTGTCCGGCAGCGCCTTGCGGACGGTGTCGCTCTCCTTCTTCCAGTTGGGGTTGCGGCTCAGCTCCATGCCCTTGTTGGGGGTGTAGGAGTCGATCTTGTACGGGCCGTTGGAGAAGGGCTTCAGGCCGTACTTCTCGACCGTGTCCTTGTCCTGGCGGACCGGCGTGGCGGCCGGCATGGCCAGCATCTGGAGGAAGTCGCCGTTGGGCTTCGGGAGCTTGAAGACGATGGTCTTGTCGTCCGGTGTCTCGATGGCCTTCAGGCCGAGCTTGTCGGCCGACTTGTCCTTGTACGGACCCTTGTACTCCTTCTTCGGGTCCAGGACCTGCTGAAGGTAGATCGGGCCGCCGGAGATCTTGTCCTGGGCCCAGATGCGCTCGATGCCGTACTTGATGTCCTTGGAGGTGACGGGCTTGCCGTCCTCCCACGTGACGTCGTCCTTCAGCGTGAAGGTGTACGTCTTCTTGTCCGCGGAGACCTTGCCCGTATCGGTTGCCATGTCCGCGACGAGTTCGGTGGACTCGGTGCCCGCGGCCGGCTTGAAGGTGATCAGCTGGCGCGTGTAGTAGCGGGCGAAGTCCCACATGAAGCCGTAGTAACCGCGCTGCGGGTCCCAGGAGTCGGCGTCCTGCGTACCGATGAACTTGATCGTGCCGCCCTTCTTGTCCGAGGCGTTCGCGATCTTGCCGACGGCCGCGTTGAAGCCGGGGGCCTTGCCGCTGCCGTCGGCCCCGTCGTCCTTGCCTCCGCCACCGCACGCCGCGGTGCCGACGAGCGCGGCGACGACGAGCGCCGCACTTGCGGCGAGCCGTCGCCTGGAAGAACTGTTGGCTGTCACGATCAGCAACCTCCGTGAGAGTGCCGGACCTTGAGGGGACCGACGGTTGTGGTGGCCTCCTGACACATCGGCAGGGGCGGCGCGTAGGGCGTGTGCGGGTGGTACGGGGCGAGCGGTCAGCGGGAGCCCTTCGGGTCCAGCGCGTCACGCACGCCGTCGCCGAAGAGGTTGAAGGCCAGCACGGTGACGAAGATGGCCACGCCGGGCGCGATCATGAACATCGGATCCGCCTCGTAGTACTCCTTGGCCTTGGAGAGCATCTGCCCCCAGGAGGCGGTGGGCGGTTTGACTCCGGCGCCCAGGAAGCTCAGGGCGGCCTCGCTGAGGACGTTGGTCGGGATCATCAGCGTCGTGTAGACGGTGATCGGGGCCACCAGATTGGGCAGCAGCTCCTTGAAGAGGATGTACGCGCGGCCGGCGCCGAGGCTGCGTGCCGCCTCGACGTACTCGCGCTCCCGGAGGGAGAGCGTCTGGCCGCGGACGATCCGGCCCACGTACGGCCACCCGAAGAAGCCGATGACGACGATGAGCGCGCCGATGCGCACGCCGGAACCGCTGAAGCCCCAGAGGGAGTTGGGCAGTACCGAGACCAGCGCGATGATGAAGAGCAGCTGCGGGAAGGCCAGCAGGACGTCCATCACCCGGCTGATCGCCGCGTCGACCCAGCCGCCGAAGTAACCGGCGATGATCCCGAAGAGCGTGCCGAGTACGACGGCGAAGAGGGCCGCGAGGAAGGCGACCAGCAGCGAGATCCGGGCGCCGTAGACGAGGCGGCTGAACACGTCGCGGCCGTTGACCGGTTCGACTCCCAGCAGGAAGTCCGAGCTCATACCGCCCCAGCTGCCGATCGGCGTGCCGAACAGCGGGTCGATCCTGTCCTCGTGGAAGTCGTTCGGCGGGTGGCCGAGCACGCTGACGATCAAGGGTGCGAACACCGCGACCAGGATCAGGAACAACACGACCACGCCGCCGGCCAGCGCCACCTTGTCGCGCTTGAGCCGCACCCAGGCGATCTTCCATGGCGAGCGGCCTTCGATGGCTTTCGCCGGAACATCGGCCGCGACGTCAACGGCCGCGGTCTCCGCCGCGCTCGTGTCGTGCAGTGGTGCCGTCATCGTGGTGGGGACCCCTCTCGGCTCGGCCGACGGTGGTCGGCCCGCGCCCGCCGCTGTAGCGGCTTGTTCGCATCGCAGGTGCAAGTGGTGCAGAAGGTGGTCGTACAAACGCATGTGACACAGGGAAGGCGGGTCGTACACAGGACCGACGTTCCTTGTTGCGGGAGTCTTCAATGAGCTCGCGATCACCCGCCAGACCTGGCGGGGAATGGATGCGCAACCGTGATGTGGCCTGTGGGCTTCCGCTATCCGAACATCTTGATCGGCTCAGCGGACCACAAGCATCCTTATACCTCAGACCGGACATGCCGCCCAACAGCCCTGATGAGCTGTCGAATTGGGCCGTACGCGTGACCGGTGGAGCCGGTGGAGCCGGTGGAGCGAGCGCGTTCAGTAGGCGCGCGGCGCCGGGTAGCCGTAGCCGCCCTGCGCGGCGGAGGAGGGCGGGGCGGGCGCCTGCGCCTCGCGGTCGTAGAACGGGCGGGCGTTGGCACGCAGCCACATGGAGACCGGGTCGTACGCGTCGGACATCGTGACGGTGGAGACGGGCAGCCCCTCGGGGACCGCGCCGACCGACTGCCGCATCATCGCGCGCACCGCGTCGACGGACTGCGGGCCCGTGTCGTAGAGGTCGAGTCCGATGGCCAGGTACGGCACCCCGAGCGCCGGCTGCACCCAGGCGCGGCGCAGGGCGCGGACCGCGGGCGTACGGTGGGCGTTCTGCGTGAGCAGGGCGTAGAACTGGGGGATCTCGACGGCCGGTTCGGACAGCCGCAGCGGTCCGGCGGGCATCCGGTCGAGCCCGGTGGCGATACGCCGCAGATCGAGCCACGGGATGCCGACGCCGCCGCCGGGAGCGTGCGGGTTCAGCCAGATGCCCCAGCGGTCGGGGAAGAGCGCGCGGGCGACGTCCTGGCCCGTGACCACTTCGTACGCCCGGCTCCAGCCGCTCGCGGCGAGCTCCTGGGCGGAGGTGACGCACGGCGCGTAACCGAGCCCGTCGACCTCCATGTTTCCGTACTGGGCGTCGGGGGAGCCCGCCTGGCCGTGCCAGAGCAGCATCCAGACCCGGCCGCCGGCCGGGTCGGCGAGGGCGCGCAGCAGCGCCTCGTACGCGTCGTACCGCCCGGGTGTCACCTGGCGCAGCATGTGCTCGACCTGCCCGGCCGCCGCAGTGCCTGACGCGCTCACCCTGGGTCCCGCCCCTCTTCGATCCACCGTGTTGCACCAGCTTAAGCGGCAGCACCGACACAGAGCACGAGTCAGGCGCGCGTGTAGAAGGGCCGCACCTTCTCCAGCATCCAGCCCGCGACCGGGTCCTGCGCCACGTCCAGCAGGAGCAGGTTGACCGGCCAGGGCACCTGGACCCGGCCGAGCGCCCGGCCGAGCGCGTCCATCGGGGCGTTCGGGCCGGCGCCCTCCCGGGCCGCCAGCTGTACGCCGACGAACAGTGTCGGGGACCCGCCCTCGATGCTGGCGAGCGCCCTGCGGGCGGTCACCACCACACCGCTCTCCTCGAACTCGCCGGCCGCGGCGGAGAGGAAGTCGACCGGCTCCTGCTGCCAGTCCGGCTCGAAGAGCCGCACCCTGCCCCCGGTGGCCGGCCCGTCCAGCGGCGTACGGCCGGCCCGGCAGAGCTCGGCGACGGCGGGCGGCGGCAGCGGCACCCCGACCACGCCGTCCGGGTTCACGGCGATGCCGAGCTGCGGGGGCAGGCCGCGGGCGAACTCGCGGGCGGGCGCCACGGTGAAGGACATGTGGGGCCCGGCGCACCGGCGCAGCTGCTCCTCGGAGCTGTACACGGGGACGTACGCCTCGCCGTGGAGGTCCAGGGTGGGCAGGTCGAGGCTCGGGGAGTCGGGCCCGCCGCCGTTCGGCAGCGGCACCCACACCTGGCTGCGCCCCAGCACCTCGACGATGCGGGCGCCCGCGGCGGGGGCGCCGACCGAGGCGGCCAGCACTTCTTCGAGTTCGTTGCCGGGCCAGCCGCCTCCGCCGTGCGGGTGGGCGGGCAGGGGGAAGTCTGGGTAGTCCACGGGCACGACCCTAACGCGGCGCCGGCGGCACCCCGCGGGGCTGTTCCCGTAACCGGAGCTCCGTCCCGGCCGGGAAGTCGATCCCCGTCAGCGCCCCCGCCGCGTCCCGGTCCAGCAGCACCGCCGACGCGCACCCGGCGGGGAGCCGGCCGCCCTCCGCGTCCCGGACCAGCCGGCCCACCGCCCGCCGGTGCCGGGCGAACGCGTAGCCCGAGACCCCGCGGCCCCGCTCCTCCTGGCCGGCCCGCGCCACCTGCGGCGTCACGTCGAGCAGCACCAGGTGCAGGGCGACGCCCCGCCGGCGGGCGTCGCGCGCCAGCCAGCGCCGTACCCAGGCGAGCGTGCCGCAGTCGTGGACCACGACGCTCCCGCCGGAGCGCAGGGCCCGCCGCAGCCCGGCGTAGTGGGCGGCCCGTACGAGGGGGCGGTAGAGGGCGTACGGCAGCAGGCGCGGCATGCGCGCCTCCCACCGCTCGCGGACGTCCTGCGAGTCGATGCGGTGCGTCCCCGCCGTCGCCGCACGCCGGATCAGGGTGCTCTTGCCGCTGCCGGGCAGCCCCGAGACGACCACGACGTCGCCGGCCGCGAAGGCCAGCGTGCGCGGGCTGCGCCCGGCGCGTTCGCGCAGGTCGCGGACGGTGGGCACCGGCCGGCGGGTGGTCTCCCTGGCCGGCACGCCCTGTGGTGCGGGCACCGCGCCGTGCGTGGTGCCCGCGGTCGTCACGTACGCACCGGGCCGCTGCAACGTCATCGCACTCCCCCTGTCAGGTGTCCCCGCCCTTTTCCCCACCCTTGCCCAAGAAGTGTAAAGAAAAGGTAATGCGTCACAAGTGATTTGCCGCTGTGTCCAGGTACTGCCCGGCCGTCCCGCCACCGGAGGATGCGTGCAATGATGTGCCCGCCAACTCCATACCGGCCGCTTGAATCCGCGCGGGAGAGTCCGAAGCACGCAGAAGCACTCCAGGAGTGCCCGGTGCCCAGGACGCCGAAGGAGCAAGTCCCTCCCTTGAATCTCTCAGGCCCCGTACCGCGCGGGCGAGGCAGATCTGAAAAGCGGGCCGCCATGTCGCGGCTCCACCCAAGGTGCAAGCCGGGACTCTCCCGGTGAACCTCTCAGGTTCCGATGACAGATGGGGAGGATTGTCCTCACCTGTCATGCCCTGCCCTGGGAGCCCCACACATGAGCAATGCCCCCCGCCACACCGCCCTCGACGCAACTCACCGTTCGCTGGGCGCGACCATGACCGACTTCGCGGGCTGGGACATGCCGCTGCGGTACGCCAGCGAGCGCGACGAGCACAACGCCGTACGGACCCGCGCGGGCCTCTTCGACCTCTCCCACATGGGCGAGATCACCGTCACCGGCCCCCAGGCCGTGAACGCCCTCGACCACGCGCTCGTCGGCAACATCGGCACGATCGGCCCCGGCCGCGCCCGCTACACGATGATCTGCCAGGAGGACGGCGGAATCCTCGACGACCTGATCGTCTACCGGCTCGGTGAGACCGAATACATGGTCGTCGCCAATGCAGGGAACGCCCAGACCGTCCTCGACGCGATCACCGAGCGCGCCGCCGGGTTCGACGCCGTCGTACGGGACGACCGTGACGCGTACGCCCTGATCGCCGTCCAGGGCCCCGAGTCCCCCGGCATCCTGAAGTCCGTCACCGACGCCGACCTCGACGGGCTGAAGTACTACGCCGGTCTGCCCGGCACCGTCGCCGGCGTCCCCGCCCTCATCGCCCGTACCGGCTACACCGGCGAGGACGGCTTCGAGCTCTTCGTCGCGCCGGCCGACGCCGAGCAGCTGTGGCAGGCGCTGACGGACGCGGGCAAGGACGCCGGCCTCGTCCCCGCCGGCCTCTCCTGCCGCGACACCCTGCGCCTCGAAGCGGGCATGCCGCTGTACGGGCACGAGCTGACCACCGCGCTGACCCCCTTCGACGCGGGCCTGGGCCGGGTCGTGAAGTTCGAGAAGGAGGGCGACTTCGTCGGCCGCGCCGCCCTGGAGGCCGCCGCCGAGCGCGCCGAGACCGCGCCCCCGCGCAAGCTGGTCGGCCTGGTCGCCGAGGGCCGCCGCGTCCCGCGCGCCGGCTTCTCCGTGGTCGCCGACGGCAAGGTCGTCGGCGAGGTCACCTCGGGCGCCCCGTCCCCGACGCTGGGCAGGCCGATCGCCATGGCGTACGTCGACGCCGCGCACGCGGCGCCCGGCACCCCCGGCGTCGGCGTCGACATCCGCGGCACGCATGAGCCGTACGAGGTCGTCGCGCTGCCGTTCTACAAGCGCCGGAAGTGACCCCCCGCACAACCTTCCCGTTCACCAGCACTCCCCCGCGTACAGGAGAATTCAGGTCATGAGCAACCCCCAGCAGCTGCGTTACAGCAAGGAGCACGAGTGGCTGTCGACCGCCGAGGACGGCGTCGCGACGGTCGGCATCACGGAGTTCGCGGCCAACGCGCTCGGTGACGTCGTGTACGCCCAGCTCCCGGCGGTCGGCGACACGGTGACCGCGGGCGAGTCCTGCGGCGAGCTGGAGTCGACGAAGTCCGTCAGCGACCTGTACTCCCCGGTCACCGGCGAGATCGTCGAGGCCAACCAGGACGTCGTGGACGACCCGGCGCTGGTGAACTCCGCCCCCTTCGAGGGCGGCTGGCTCTTCAAGGTGCGCGTCGCGGAGGAGCCGGCCGACCTGCTCTCCGCCGACGAGTACGACGCCTTCTCCTCCGGCAACTAAGACCTCGAACGGGACCGTGATGACGCTTCTCAACACTCCCCTCCATGAGCTCGACCCGGACGTCGCCGCCGCCGTCGACGCCGAGCTGCTCCGCCAGCAGTCCACCCTCGAAATGATCGCCTCGGAGAACTTCGCTCCGGTCGCGGTCATGGAGGCCCAGGGCTCCGTCCTCACCAACAAGTACGCCGAGGGCTACCCGGGCCGCCGCTACTACGGCGGCTGCGAGCACGTCGACGTCGTCGAGCAGATCGCCATCGACCGCGTCAAGGCGCTCTTCGGCGCCGAGCACGCGAACGTACAGCCGCACTCGGGCGCCCAGGCCAACGCGGCGGCGATGTTCGCGCTGCTCAAGCCCGGTGACACGATCATGGGCCTGAACCTGGCCCACGGCGGTCACCTGACCCACGGCATGAAGATCAACTTCTCCGGCAAGCTCTACAACGTGGTCGCGTACCACGTGGACGACGCCACCGGTGAGGTCGACATGGCCGAGGTCGAGCGCCTCGCCAAGGAGTCGAAGCCCAAGCTGATCGTGGCCGGCTGGTCCGCGTACCCGCGCCGGCTGGACTTCGCCGCCTTCCGCCGCATCGCGGACGAGGTCGGCGCGTACCTCATGGTCGACATGGCGCACTTCGCCGGGCTGGTGGCCGCGGGCCTGCACCCGAACCCGGTGCCGCACGCCCACGTCGTCACCACGACCACGCACAAGACCCTCGGCGGCCCGCGCGGCGGAGTCATCCTCTCCACCGCCGAGCTCGCCAAGAAGATCAACTCCGCGGTCTTCCCCGGCCAGCAGGGCGGTCCGCTGGAGCACGTCATCGCGGCGAAGGCGGTCTCCTTCAAGGTCGCCGCCTCCGAAGAGTTCAAGGAGCGCCAGCAGCGCACCCTGGACGGCGCCCGCATCCTGGCCGAGCGCCTGGTGCAGCCGGACGTCACCGAGCACGGCGTGTCCGTCCTCACCGGCGGCACGGACGTCCACCTGGTCCTGGTCGACCTGCGGAACTCCGAGCTCGACGGCCAGCAGGCCGAGGACCGTCTCCACGGCCTCGGCATCACGGTCAACCGCAACGCCATCCCGAACGACCCCCGGCCCCCGATGGTCACCTCGGGTCTGCGGATCGGTACGCCGGCCCTGGCCACCCGCGGTTTCCAGGCCGAGGACTTCGCCGAGGTCGCGGACATCATCGCCGAGGCGCTGAAGCCGTCGTACGACGCCGAGGCCCTGTCCGCCCGGGTGACCGCCCTGGCCGGCAAGCACCCGCTTTACCCTGGTCTGAAGTAGTTACGTACGACACAGACTGGAATGCCGGGGCACCGCGCACACTGAACAGTGAGTGCGGTGCCCCGCACCTTGTACCCGCCATTGATCATCTGCACCACCCCGGCAGACAGCGGCGTCTACCCACCCTTAGGAGTTCCCCCGTGGCCATCTCGGTCTTCGACCTGTTCTCGATCGGCATCGGCCCCTCCAGCTCTCATACGGTCGGGCCGATGCGCGCCGCCCGGCTCTTCGCGGGGCGCCTCAAGAACGACGGCCTGATGGCCCACACCACCGCGATACGCGCCGAGCTGTTCGGCTCCCTCGGCGCGACCGGTCACGGCCACGGCACCCCGAAGGCCGTACTGCTCGGCCTGGAGGGGGAGTCCCCGCGCACGGTCGACGTCGAGACCGCCGACGACCGGGTCGAGCGGATCAGGGCGGGCGGGCGCATCAATCTGCTCGGTGTGCACGAGATCGGTTTCGACTTCGACGAGGACCTGGTCCTGCACCGCCGCAAGGCCCTCCCGTACCACGCCAACGGCATGACCCTGTGGGCGTACGACGCCCAGGGCGCGCCGCTGCTGGAGAAGACGTACTACTCGGTGGGCGGCGGCTTCGTCGTCGACGAGGACGCGGTCGGCGAGGACCGGATCAAACTCGACGACACCGTGCTGAAGTACCCCTTCCGGACGGGTGACGAGCTGCTGCGGCTGGCCGGGGAGACCGGGCTGTCGATCTCCGCGCTGATGCTGGAGAACGAGAAGGCCTGGCGGACGGAGCCGGAGATCCGCGAGGGGCTGCTGGAGATCTGGCGGGCCATGCAGGACTGCGTCGCGCGCGGCATGTCCCAGGAGGGCATTCTGCCCGGCGGCCTGAAGGTGCGCCGGCGCGCCGCGAACACCGCCCGCAAGCTGCGCTCCGAGGGCGACCCGCTGGCCCTGTCGATGGAGTGGATCACGCTCTACGCGATGGCGGTCAACGAGGAGAACGCCGCGGGCGGCCGCGTCGTCACCGCCCCGACCAACGGCGCCGCCGGCATCATCCCGGCCGTCCTGCACTACTACATGAACTTCGTACCGGGCGCGGACGAGGAGGGCGTGGTCCGCTTCCTGCTCTCCGCGGGCGCGATCGGCATGCTCTTCAAGGAGAACGCCTCGATCTCCGGCGCCGAGGTCGGCTGCCAGGGCGAGGTCGGCTCCGCCTGCTCGATGGCGGCCGGCGCGCTGGCCGAGGTCCTCGGCGGCACCCCCGAGCAGGTCGAGAACGCGGCCGAGATCGGTATGGAGCACAACCTGGGCCTGACCTGCGACCCGGTCGGCGGCCTGGTCCAGATCCCGTGCATCGAGCGCAACGGCATGGCGGCGGTCAAGGCCGTCACGGCGGCGAAGATGGCGATGCGGGGCGACGGCAGCCACAAGGTCTCCCTGGACAAGGTCATCAAGACCATGAAGGAGACCGGCGCGGACATGTCGGTGAAGTACAAGGAGACCGCGCGCGGCGGTCTGGCGGTGAACATCATCGAGTGCTGAGGGACAGCGCCCGAAGCGGCGGCGCCTGACCTGAAGGGGCGGCACCTGAAGGGGCAGCGTCTGAAGGGGCAGCGTCTGATCAAGGGCTCCCGTCCTCGGGTTCCGCCGTGGCCGTGCGCCGGCCGGTGCGGGGTGCGAGGACGAGGGCGAGGGCGAGTAATACTTTCTTCATGCCCTCACGTATTACGCACGTCCGGCGGGCCACCGCACGGGACGGGAAGCGGCTCACCACGCTGGTGCGGTCTTCCCGCGCCTACGAGGGTCCGTACGCCCCGATGGTCGCCGGGTACCGGGTCGGGCCCGACTACATCGAGGCGCACCGGGTCTTCGTGGCCGTCGGCCCCGACGACCGGGTCCTCGGGTTCTACGCCCTCGTGCTCGACCCGCCGGAGCTCGACCTGATGTTCGTCGCCGACTCCGCCCAGGGGCTGGGCATCGGCCGCCTGCTCGTCGCGCACATGCTCGGTGAGGCGCGCGACGCGGGGGCCGGCCGCGTGCGCGTGGTCGCGCACCCGCCCGCCGAGGGGTTCTACCTCAGTGTGGGCGGTGAGCGGACCGGAACCGAGCCCGCCAACCCGCCCGCGGTGATGTGGGATCGCCCGGAACTCACCATTCCGGTCGGCTGACACCTTCCGGCGGGCGGGTTCCGTTCCGGTCGCGCGGCCATTCGGAGGACTCCCGGGAACCGAGCGGGCCGCACAACCGTTGGCGGGATGGGCAAAGAGATCGTCAAAGGGCGCGGCCCGCGCCGGATTGAGCAGGGATCTTCATGGGTGTCAGTCTCTCCAAGGGCGGCAACGTCTCACTCTCCAAGGAGGCCCCCGGCCTGACCGCTGTCATGGTGGGCCTGGGCTGGGACGTACGCAGCACGACCGGGACCGACTTCGACCTCGACGCCAGCGCCCTGCTGCTCGATGTCAGCAACAAGGTCGTCTCGGACCAGCACTTCGTCTTCTTCAACAACCTCAAGAGCCCCGACGGCTCCGTGGAGCACACCGGTGACAACCTCACCGGTGAGGGCGAGGGCGACGACGAGCAGATCAAGGTCAGCCTCTCGACGGTTCCCGCCGAGGTCGACAAGATCGTCTTCCCGGTGTCGATCCACGAGGGCGAGAGCCGTGGCCAGAGCTTCGGCCAGGTGCGCAACGCCTTCATCCGGGTCGTCAACCAGGCGGACAACAACGAGCTCGCTCGTTACGACCTCTCGGAGGACGCCTCGACCGAGACCGCCATGGTCTTCGGCGAGCTGTACCGCAACGGCGCGGAGTGGAAGTTCCGTGCCGTCGGCCAGGGGTACGCCTCGGGCCTGCGCGGCATCGCGACGGACTTCGGCGTCAACATCTGATACGCCGCCGCAGGGCTGTCCGCGCCGGCAGGTCCGGCCCGGACAGCCCGGTCCGGCGGGTACGCCTCCTTCCCGCCAGTCCGACCAGTCGGTACGGTCCGTTCCTGGAACCCGGAAACCCGGAAATCCGGAAACCGGGGAAGCCGACTGCCGCCTGGAGGGCCCGATGAACCAGCCCGTGTCCCACCCCCAGCCCCCGTCCGTACCGCAGATCCACGGCCACTGCGACGACCGGTTCACCGCCGTGCGCACCGCGTTCGAGGAGAACTTCCGGGAGCGCGGGGAACTGGGCGCGGCCGTGACCGTGCGGGCCGGCGGGGAGACCGTGGTCGACCTGTGGGGCGGCTGGGCCGACGCCGCGCGCAGCCGGCCGTGGGAGCGGGACACCGTGGTCAACGTGTGGTCGACGACCAAGGGCCCGACGGCCCTGTGCGCCCACCTCCTGGCCGACCGCGGGCTGCTCGACCTCGACGCCCCGGTCGCCTCGTACTGGCCGGAGTTCGCCGCCGCCGGCAAGGAAGCCGTTCCCGTACGCCACCTCCTGTCGCACCGCGCGGGGCTGGCCGGACTGCGCGAGCCGCACTCCCTCTCCGAGCTCTACGACTGGGAGCTGACCTGCGCGCGGCTGGCGGCGACCGAGCCCTGGTGGGAGCCGGGCACACGGTCCGGCTACCACGCGATCACGTACGGCTTCCTCGTGGGCGAGGTGGTCCGGCGCGTCACGGGCCTGCTGCCGGGCGAGTTCCTGCGCCAGGAGGTCACCGGACCGCTCGGCATCGACTTCACCGTGGGTCTGCCGGAGAAGGAGGCCGGCCGGGCCGCCGAACTGGTGCATTCCCGGAGCGTGCCCGCCGATGAACAGGTGGCGCTGTTCGCCGCCCTGGAGCCGGTCGCGCGTGCGGCTCTGCTCAACCCGGGCACCGGCGCGGCCCAGGCCAACACCCCCGAGTGGCGGGCCGCCGAGATCCCCGCCGCCAACGGCCACGGCACGGCCCGCGCGGTGGCCGCCCTGTACGGGGTGTTCGCCGAACGCGGCCGCTGCGGCGAGCACCGCGTGCTGTCCCCCGAGGCCGCCGAACGGGCCCGCGAGGGGCAGGGCAGCTGCCGGGACCTGGTGCTCGGCCCGGGTCTCGGCCGCGAAATGGAGGCCGGCCTGGGCCTGTGGCTGAGCGGTCCGAGCGGCTCGTACGGGCCGAACCCGCGAGCCTTCGGCCACGACGGCTTCGGCGGGTCCTGCGGACTCGCCGACCCCGAGGCGGGCGTCGCCATGGGGTACGTCATGAACCGCATGGGCCCCCACATCGCCGACGACCCGCGCAAGATGGCGCTGGTGGAAGCCGTGTACAGCGCCCGGTGACCCCTGGTCCGCGCCCGGCGTACGGCGGGGCGCGCCCGGCGTACGGCGTCCGACGGGGCGGCTCCACCGTGACGTTAGATGGGGGGACGGCGACGGTACGGGAGCGCGACACGGCGACGAGAGGCCACCGGGCGTGGACAGCAGGCACATGCGGATCGGCGAGGTCGCCACCAGGACCGAGCTGTCCCTGCGGACCATCCGGCATTACGAGGAGACCGGCCTGGTCACGCCGTCCGCGCGCTCCCAGGGCGGCTTCCGCCTCTACACCGAGAGCGACGTTGCGCGCCTGATGGTCGTACGCCGCATGAAGCCGCTCGGTTTCACGCTGGACCAGATGCGGGACCTGCTGGGCGCCACCGACCGGCTGGACGCACCGGAGCCGCCGGCGGCGGACGTGCGGGAGGCGCTGCTGGAGCGCGTACGGGGGTACGAGCGGGCCGCCGCCGAGCGCGTGAGCGATCTGCGGCGGCAGCTGGAGCGGGCCGAGGAGTTCGCCCGGACGCTGCGCGAGCGCACCTCCCGGGTGGAGCGGGAGGAGCAGGCGGAGCGGGTGTAGCCGAACTAACACCGACCCTCTTTATGCAACTTGTTGCACAACACGTCCCGGGTGGACTACACATTGCGGCATGAGTCCGACGACTGAGACCGCGTACCCGCACCTGCTGAGCTCCCTCGACCTGGGCTTCACGACCCTGCCCAACCGTGTGCTGATGGGTTCGATGCACGTCGGACTCGAAGAGGCCGAGCGCGGCTTCGAGCGGATGGCCGAGTTCTACGCGACCCGGGCGCGCGGCGGCGTCGGCCTCATGGTCACCGGTGGCATCGCCCCCAACGACAGCGGCCGCCCCTACCCCGGCGGCGCCAAGCTGACCACGCCCGAGGAAGCGGCGCAGCACCGGCAGGTGACCGACGCCGTGCACCGCGAGGGCGGCAGGATCGCGATGCAGATCCTGCACTTCGGGCGGTACGCCTACCACCCCGGCCTCGTCGCCCCCAGCGCGATCCAGGCCCCCATCAGCCCGTACACCCCGAACGCCCTGACCGACGCCGAGGTCGAGCAGACCATCGAGGACTTCGTCCGTGCGTCGGAGCTGGCCAGGTCGGCGGGGTACGACGGCGTGGAGATCATGGGGTCCGAGGGCTACCTGATCAACGAGTTCATCGCCGCGCACACCAACCACCGCGACGACCGGTGGGGCGGCTCGTACGAGAACCGCATGCGCTTCCCCGTCGAGATCGTCCGCCGGGTGCGCGAGCGCGTGGGCCCGGACTTCATCCTCGTCTACCGCCTCTCGATGCTCGACCTGGTCCCCGGCGGCTCCTCGCTCGACGAGGTCATCACGCTCGCCCGCGCGATCGAGGCGGCCGGCGCGACCATCATCAACACCGGCATCGGCTGGCACGAGGCCCGCATCCCCACCATCGCTACCTCCGTGCCGCGCGGCGCGTACGCCTGGGTGACCAAGCGGGTCATGGGCTCGGTGGGCATCCCCCTCGTCACGACCAACCGCATCAACACCCCCGAGCTGGCCGAGGAACTCCTCGCCGACGGCTGCGCCGACATGGTCTCGCTCGCCCGGCCCTTCCTCGCCGACCCGGACTTCGTCGCCAAGGCCGAGGCCGGCCGCGCCGACTCCATCAACACCTGCATCGGCTGCAACCAGGCCTGCCTCGACCACACCTTCAGCGGGCTCATCACCTCCTGCCTGGTCAACCCGCGCGCCTGCCACGAGACCGAGCTGGTCCTCTCCCCCACCCGCCGCCGCAAGCGCGTCGCCGTCGTCGGCGCCGGGCCCGCCGGGCTCGCCTGCGCGGTGACGGCGGCCGAGCGCGGCCACACCGTGACGCTGTACGACGCCTCCGACGTGATCGGTGGTCAGCTCAACATCGCGCGCAGGGTGCCGGGCAAGGAGGAGTTCAACGAGACGCTGCGGTACTTCCGCAACCAGCTGGACGAGCACGGCGTCGACGTCCGCCTCGGCACGCCCGCCACCGCCGAATCCCTCACCGCCGCCGGATACGACGAGATCGTCCTCGCCACCGGTGTCACCCCCCGCGTCCCGGACATCGAGGGCATCGACCATCCCAGCGTCATCAGCTACCTCGACCTCCTGCGGGACGACGCGAAGGCGGGCGACCGCGTCGCCGTCATCGGCGCGGGCGGCATCGGCTTCGACGTGGCGGAGTTCCTCACGGACACGTCCACGGGCGCCGACGACTCGGCGAGCCTCAGCCCCGAGGTCTTCTTCGCCCAGTGGGGCGTCGACATGGAGTACGGCGCGCGCGGCGGCCTCCAGGCTCCGGTGCGCGTCCCGCAGACCCGTACCGTCCACCTGATCCAGCGCAAGGCCACCAAGGTCGGCGCCGGACTCGGCAAGACCACCGGCTGGATCCACCGCACCGAGCTCAAGCACCGTGGCGTCACGATGGTCGCGGGCGCGGCGTACGACCGTATCGACGACGAGGGACTGCACGTCACGGTCGAGGGCGAGCAGCGGCTGATCCCCGTCGACACGGTCGTCCTGTGCACCGGGCAGGAGCCTCGCCGCGAGCTGTACGACACGCTGCTCGCCGCCGGGCTGCCGGTGCACCTCATCGGCGGCGCGGACGTCGCGGCCGAGCTGGACGCCAAGCGCGCGATCCGGCAGGGAACGGAACTCGCGGCCACCCTGTGACAGGGGCCCTGCCTAGGATGCGCTCATGTCCCTCCCGCACGCCATCCTCACCGCCCTGCTCGAAAAGCCGTCGTCCGGGCTGGAGCTGACCCGCAGGTTCGACAGGTCCATCGGCTACTTCTGGTCCGCCACGCACCAGCAGATCTACCGCGAGCTGGGCAGGCTGGAGGAGGCCGGTGCGATCCGGGCCCTGCCTCGGCCGGACCAGCCGACGCGGGGACAGAAGAAGGAGTACGAGGTCCTGCCGGCCGGGCGTGACGAACTGGCCGCGTGGGTGGGGAGGGTCGAGGACCCCAAGCCGATCCGTGACGCCCTCCTGCTGCGCCTGCGCGCGGCGGGAGTGGTGGGCACGCAGGGCCTGGAGGCCGAGGCGCGGCGCCATCTGGAGCTCCACCGGGCGCAGTTGGCGGAGTACCGGGCGATCGAGGAGCGCGACTTCGGCGGCGGCAGGGGCAGCGAGGGCGACCGGCTGCGGCACCTCGTCCTGCGGGCGGGGATCGACCTGGAGAACTTCTGGCTCGGCTGGCTCGAGGCGGCGCGGGCTGAACTCGTGGGCATGGGCGCGGGCATGGGCGCAGACATGGCGGCGGATGTGCGGACGGGCCCGGAGCCCGCCCCCTGAGCGGGGGCCGGGCTCCGGGCCCGTACCCTGCGGCGGTGTCAGCCCTTGTTCTGGGACGCCCAGAACTCGTCGAAGGTGAGCTTGCCGTCACCGTCGGAGTCGTGGGAGTTGATCACGGCCTGGGCCACCGTCTCGGTGACGTAGGGGTCACCGAGCTGCGCCATGACGCTCTTGTACTCGACCGCCGAGATCGTCCCGTCCCCGTTGATGTCGTACCGCTCGAAAGCCTTGCGCGCCGACTCGATGTCCGCCACTGGATCCACCCCTTCTGGTGCTGATCAGAACCCGCACAGATTATCGGGCCGGCAGACGGCCCCGGCGGGCACCCGGCCCCAGCCCCAGGCCCACCAGGCCCACCAGGCCCAGCCCCAGGTCCCTTCGCCCGCTGCCACTGCCGCTACCGCTACCGCCGGGCAACGCCCGCGGCGTGCGCGCCTTTCGGCGGGCGGGGCACCGCCCGGTGGGCTCGGAGGCGTTGATGGTGGCCCGCTGAATGGTTCGGCGTAAAACCGTTCCGGCCCGCGGAGAGTTCACTTTCCGCCCCGGAGTGCCGAATTCCGGCCAATACCGGGGCCGCTTTCGTAACTCTCCGCCGTCGGAGGATAACTTCATGGCGTCGTCGCCACACCAGGAGCACAGGGCTCCCCGGGACTAGCGGCGGCCAAGGGCGTTTCCCTCAGTGGCCATGAAAACTGACGCATTCACCGGGGACTCTCCGGGCGATGGTAATCCGGCAGTGCCGTATACGGAATGTCTTTCCTTCCGGCGGAGTGACGCACTGTGCGAAGAGCGTTCCTGGCTGCGCGGCCAGGAGCCGGTGGCACGGGTACACACGTCCACCGGTGACAGTGTCTGGCTGGTGAGCAGTTACCCGTCGGCCAGACAGGTCCTGGAGGACGCGCGGTTCGGCCCCGTCGGCACGGCCGTCCCCCGCGTGCCGCACGGCGGCGCCGCGCTGCGCGGAGCGGTGATGAGGGGACTCAACCCGCGTGCGGACGAAGGGCTGCACGGCTGGCTGCGCGCCACGGCGGACCGGCTCATCGACGACCTGATGGCCTGGGGACCCCCGGTGGATCTCAGGGCGGGATTCGCCGATCCCTTCGCGGCGGCGCTGCACTGCAAGGTGCTCGGGGTGCCGTCCGGCGACTGGCCGCGGCTGATGTCGAGCCTGGACATCGCGTTCATGGCCAGCGCGCACCCCTTCGAGGGCGTGCGGCCCGACTGGTACAAGGACGCCGGTTACATGGCGGAGCGGCTGAACGCCCCCGCGTCCGAACGCTCCGGGCTGCTGGGGCAGTTGGCGGCGCTGCGCGAGGGGCCGGAGTCGGCGCGCCCGGCGGACGGGACGCTCGCCGCCGTCGCCGTCTCGCTGTTCGGCGCGGGCGCGGTCTCCACGTCCGCCTTCCTGGTCATGGCGGTACTCGCGCTGCTCCGGCACCCCGAACTGATCGGCCATCTGCGCGGCCGCCCCGAGCGGACGGGCCGCGCCGTCGACGAGTTGCTGCGCCGGAACCTGCCGGTCGCCGACGGCGTGCGCCGCGTCGCCCTCGCCGACGTACACCTCGGCGACGTGCTCGTCCGCCGGGGCGAGCCGGTGGTCGTCCTCGTCGAGGGCGCCGACTTCGACCCGCGGGCTTTCGAGGCCCCCGGGAGGCCGAACCCCGGCCGCGGGCGCAACCCGTACCTCGCCTTCGGCGGGGGCCGGCACCTGTGCCCGGCGTCCGCGCTGGGGCGCGTCCACGCCGAGACCGCGCTCGCCGCGCTCGTGGACCGGATGCCGGGGCTGGGGCTCGCCGTTCCGGCGGAGCGGCTGGTGTGGCGTACGGGGTTCATGCGGCGCCTGCCGGAGAGGGTGCCGGTGCTCTGGTAGGCACCGGTGCGGGCACCCCGCTGCACGCCGGCCGCCTCAGCGGAAGATGCCGGTGTGGCCCAGCGAGTAGCGTCCCGGCTGCGGGTAGACCGCGAGGCCGTGCGGGCCGCCGCCGACCGGGACGCGGGCGAGCTGCTTGCCGGTCACGGTGTCGATCGCGTACACCTCGGAGTCGTAACGCCCGGACAGCCACAGCACCTTGCCGTCGGCCGAGACCCCGCCCATGTCGGGGCTGCCGCCGTCGGGCAGGTTCCACTTCTTGGTCAGCCTGTTCTTCGTGAAGTCGAAGACGGAGACGGAACCCTCGCCGCGGTTGGAGACGTACATCTCCCTGGAGTCGCGTGAGACGTAGAGACCGTGGCAGCCCTTGCCCGTCGGCAGCAGCTTGGGGGTGGTGAACTCCTTGCCGTCCAGGACCCACATGCCGTGCGCCATCATGTCGGCGATGTAGAACGTCTTGCCGTCGGGCGAGATCTTCACGTCCTGCGGCATCGCGCCCGCGAACGGGAGCTTCTGCTGGCCGACGACCTTCATCTTCTCGGTGTCGACCTTGAGCAGTTCGCCGGAGAACTCGCAGGAGACGACGAAGTACCGGCCGTCGGCGGAGAAGTCCGCGTGGTTGACGCCCGCGCAGGTGACCGGCACGGTCTTGACCCGGTCCATGGTGCGCGGGTCGCGGAAGACCAGTTCGCGGTCCATGGACGCCATGACGACGGCGTACTTGCCGTTGGGCGTGAAGTAGAGGTTGTACGGGTCGTGCACCTCCACCGGCTTGCCCACGGCGCCCGTCGCCGGGTTGATCGGGGTGAGGGTGTGGCCGCGGTTGTTGTTGACCCACAGCGTCTTCATGTCCCAGGACGGGACGACGTGCTGCGGCTGGACACCGACCGGGATCGTCTTGATGACCCTGTACGTCTTGGGGTCGATCACCGACACCGTGTTGGAGTTGGTGTTGGGGACGTAGACCCGGGACGGGAAGTCCTTGACGACCGGTGACAGCTTGTTCGGGCGGTCGGCGGCGTAGACGTCCTTCGGGTCGAGCACCGGCGGCATCCCCGGCAGCCCGGGGGGCGCGGCCTTCTTCGCCTTGACGGGCGGCGCGGCGCCCTTGGTGCCGAGCGCCTCGGTCGCCCCCTCCGGGTCGGGGCCGGCGCAGCCCGCGAGGGCGGCCAGGAGGGCGCCGGCGAGCAGCGCGGTGGTACGTCGAATGATCGTCGTCATCGGGTCAGCAGCTCCGTGGTGGTCACTGCGCACAGCACGCTGCGGCATGTCAGTGTCACGCGCCCTATTTAAGGGGTAATGGGAGCAGAAGGTAATGATTGAGCCAATTCGGGGCCCAGCGGGTCGTCAACCGTGAGGGGCCCTTCACCCCCGCCAGGCAATGATTCACCCACTCTGTCTTATATTTATGCACCCATTACGAGGTGAGTGGCCCAACTCACCTGCGATTCATCCCCCACCTGCGCAACTCATTGGCGTTTGCCCGATTATGGACTTTTGGCACCGTGCTCACCTGTCTGCCATAGTCGGTGCCGCGACCCCCATTGACCCGGGCCAGGTCGTCGTCACCAACCGCCGTGGGTCACACCCCCTCGCTCCACGGCGCTCCACAGAAGCCCCCGAAGCGTCGCGACCCCGACCCGCAGGGGGCTTCCGTGCGTCCGGGAGCGGGTCTCAGCGTTCGGCGCGGTCGGCGGTGCGGTCGCAGACGCGCATCTCGAACCAGGTGTTCTTGCCGCGCGGCAGCAGGTCCACTCCCCACCGGTCGGAGAGCTTGTCGACGAGGAAGAGCCCGCGGCCGCTGGTGTCGAGTTCGTGCACGGGCATCAGGCAGGGCAGACCCCGCGACGGATCGCACACCTCGATCCTGATCCAGCCCCTGCGGCGCAGCATGCGCAGCCCGAAGGTGCGGGCGCCGGTGTGCCGCACGGCGTTGCCCACGAGCTCCGAGACGAGCAGCACCGCGTACTCCGCGGTCTGCGGGGAGAGCCCCCACTGGCGGAACACCACGCAGTGCGTGAGCCGCCGGGCCGTGGCGGCCGACTCCGGACGGGAGGGCAGCCGCACTTCCTCCTCCGTCGGATTCCCGAACAACTCCACTGCCTGGAACGCCTGTTCGTCCTCCACCGCCGGCGTCCACCGTGCGGCGGTCGCACCGCCGCGCGACCGCGGTTGCTCCACATTCTCCAGCCCCGCCATGCCCCCCATCATGACCGCCCGGGAAGCCGCCCGGGGCCGTTCCCGTGGATTCGGCCCACCCGCACCACCCTGTCCGGGGGTGCGGTCCGGCATATGCCGGTGGCAGAAAATGTCTCGCCGCACCCCCTCCGACCTGCGGTGACGTAATGCTCATATCTGATCACCGGGCAATCGGAGCACGGCTGCCTCAAGGCTCCGTCGAGGCCGGGTCAATCCGCCCGGGAGGAGTACGCGCCAACTGGACAGCGGTCAGAGGAACTTGGCCTTTCCGGGCCCCTCCTCGACGAAACTGCGCATACCGCGCTCCCGGTCCTCGGTCGCGAACAGTCCGGCGAACCAGTTCCGTTCGACGGTCAGCCCGGTCTCCAGGTCCGTCTCCAGTCCCGCGTCGACGCACTCCTTCGCCGCGCGCAGCGCCAGCGCGGGCCCCTGGGCGAGCTTCGCCGCCCACGCGTGCGCCTGCTCGTACACCTCGGCCGCCGGCACCACCCGGTCGACCAGGCCGATCGCCAGCGCCTCGTCCGCCCGCACCTGGCGGCCGGTGAAGATCAGGTCCTTGGCCCGGGACGGGCCGACCAGCCGCGCGAGCCGCTGCGTGCCACCCGCGCCCGGGATCAGGCCGAGGAGGATCTCGGGCTGGCCGAGCTTGGCGTTGTCCCCGGCGATACGGAAGTCGGCGCACAGGGCGAGCTCGCAGCCGCCGCCCAGCGCGTAGCCGGTGACCGCGGCGACCACGGGCTTGGGGATGCGGGCGACGGCGGTGAAGGCGTCCTGGAGGCCCTTGGACCGTACGACCATCGCCGCGTGGTCCATCGCCTGCATCTCCTTGATGTCCGCGCCGGCCGCGAACACCTTCTCACCGCCGTAGAGGACCACGGCGCGCACGTCCGCGCGCCGGGCCGCCTCTTCGGCGAGCTCGCGCAGCCGGTCCTGGGTGGCGATGTCCAGCGCGTTCATCGGGGGGCGTGCCAGGCGGATGGTGCCGACGCCCTCGGAGACTTCGAGATTCACAGTCATACGAGCGAGGTTAGCCCCCGTTAACGACAACGGGCCCTGTGCTGTGGACAACAGCACAGGGCCCGCAGGTACGGCGCGGGTTACTTCTTCCACTGGGCCCAGGACATGTTCCAGCCGTTGAGACCGTTGTCCGGCTGGATCTCCTTGTCGTGGGAGTTCTTCACGACGACCACGTCACCGAGGACCGAGTTGTCGAAGAACCAGGCCGCCGGGGTCTGCTTGTCCCATCCGCCCCGCACGTCCCGCAGCCCCACGCACCCGTGGCTGACGTTGGCCGATCCGAAGGTGCCCGCGCCCGCCCAGTAGTTGCCGTGGATGAAGGTGCCCGAGGCCGACAGGCGCATCGCGTGCGGCACGTCCTTGATGTCGTACTCGCCGCCGAAGCCGACGGTGGCGCCGTTCATGCGCGTCACCTGGTACTTCTCGCTGATCACCATCTGGCCGTTGTACGTCGTCGTCGACGGGGCTCCCGCGGTGATCGGGATGGTCCTGAGGACCTTGCCGTCGCGCTTGACCGTCATCGTGTGCGCCGCGGCGTCCACGACGCTGACCTGGCTGCGGCCGACCGTGAACCTCACGGTCTTGGTCTGCTTGCCGTACACCCCGGGCCGGCCCTCGACGCCGTCGAGGTTCAGCTTCAGCGTGACCTTGGTGCCCGCGGCCCAGTACTTCTCGGGACGGAAGTCGAGGCGGTCGTTGCCGAACCAGTGGCCCGCGACCGGCACCGAGGGCTCGGCCGTCACCTTCACGGCCTTCTCGACGTCCTCGGGCGCGGTGATGCCGCGGCTGAAGCGCAGCGAGACCGGCATTCCGACGCCGACCGTCGAGCCGTCCTCGGGCGTGAAGTGGGCGATGAAGGTGTTCTGCGGCACGAGCGTGGTGAAGGTGGTGTCCTTCGCGGACTCGCGGCCCTCGGAGTCCTTGGCGATCGCGTGGACCTTGTACTTGGTCGCGGCGCCGAGGTGGCGGGCCGGCTCCCAGACGGTGCCGTCCTTGCTGACCTTCCCCTCGACCTCGTTGCCCTTGGTGTCCTCGACCGTGACGGACGTCAGCCTGCCCCTGTCCGCGCCGATCTTCAGGGCCCCGCTGGTGGCGACGTTCTCCGCCTCGTCCTTGGGCGTGACCGTCACCACCGCCTGCGACGCCCTGGTGTCATCGGGCTTCGCCGCCCCGCCCTTGCCGCCGCCCTCGCCACCGCCGGAGCCACTGCTTGCGCCGCACGCCGTCACCAGCAGCAGCACGGCGCCCAGCAGCAGGGCCAGCAATCCCCGGCTCCCGCGCCCCCGCCGCGCTCCGGCCGATGTCCCCGATATCTGCTGCCTGTTCAATTCGGTGTTCTCCCCTCGCACGGCCTGGCCCCAGCCACGGCCCGCACCCCCACGCGCAGCGACAGCGCGCACGAGAAAAGGTAATCACACCGGCCCTGTCACGGACTCCCCCCGTATGTCACCGTTCAGTTCCAAGTGCCCGGGGGGCGGTACGGGCCCGTGCAGGTCAGCGGGGGTCAGGGCGGGTCACCGGAGAGCGGACCCGGCCTTCCAGCGGGTCCAGTCCATGTTCCAGCCGCCGAGGCCGTTGTCGGGGGCGACCTTCCGGTCGCGGGAGTTCACCACTTCCACCACGTCCCCGACGAGTGTGCGGTCGAAGAACCAGCCGCCCGGGGTGTCCGGGCTGCCGCCCTTCACGTCCCGCAGCCCGATGCATCCGTGGCTCGTGTTGACCGATCCGAACGTCTCCGGCGGAGCCCAGTAGTTGCCGTGCAGGAAGGTTCCCGAATCCGTCAGCCGCATCGCGTGCGGGACGTCCGGGATGTCGTACTCGCCGCCGAAGCCGACGGTCCTGCCGTCCATCCGCGTCACGTCGTACAGCTCCGTGACGACCATCTTCCCGTTGTACGTCGTGCTCTTGGGCGCCCCGGCGCTGACCGGGACCTTCGCGAGCACCCTGCCGTCGCGCCGTACCACCATGGTGTGCTCCTGCGCGTCCACCGTCGACACCTGGGAGCGGCCGACCGTGAACCCGACGGCCTTGTGCTGGATGCCGAACACGCCGGGCGCCGCCTCGACGTCGCGCAGCCGCAGGTCGACGCCGACGCGGGTGCCGGGCTTCCAGTAGTCGTGCGGCCTGAAGTCGAGGCGCTGGGCGCCGAACCAGTGGCCGGCCACCTCCACCGGCGGCTGCGAGGTCACCTTGATCGCGCGTTCGACGGCGGCCCGGTCGGCGACGGGCCGGTTGAAGGAGAAAGAAACGATCATGCCGGTGCCGACGGTGGACCGGTTCTCCGGCTTGAAGTATCCGATGAAGCGGTGTTCGGGGACGACCGTCGTGAACGAGGTGTGCCGGGCGGAGCGACGGCCGCGGCCGTCGACGGCGACCGCGTCGACCGTGTACTTGGCGGCCAGCCGCAGCGGTCCGCCGTCCGGCCGCCAGCTCCGCCCGTCGGCCGAGATCCGTCCCGTGACCTCCTGCTGGTCGGCGTCCTCGACCCGTACGACCTCGACCCGCTCCAGCCGCCCGTCGGCGACACTCACTTCGATGCGGTCGTCGGCCCTGATGTCCTTCGCTCCGTTCCCGGGAACGATCCGGATGGCGTCCTGGGGCGAACGCGGCTTTCCGCCGAACACCGGTTCGCCGCCGGCCGTGCAGCCCGCGAGCCCGGCGATCAGCCCTGCCCCTGTCAGTACGGCGGCCAGGGCCGCCCGTGCGCGTCTCACTGCGTCTCTCACGTCCGACCCAACGATCTCCCCCCTGCGGGGGAAACGTGAGTACGACCGCTGTTGCGGGCAGAACAGGTGGGAGGACCACGCGGAGCGGCCGCGGCCGGGACGCCGCGGGGTCTCATGGATCCGCCGGTCCCAACGAGCCGCGGGAGGCTTACAGGTGTCCAGCGCAGCCGAGCAGGAGGCAGTACAGGAGGCGGTGCGGGAGCCGGGGGACGACGGCCGGCCCGCCCCCGCCCCGGCCGTGGTCAACGGGCGGCGCCCCGGCCGGGGCGCGGGCGGGCCACCCGTGTGGCCGGGCGCGCCGACCCCCCTGGGGGCGCGTTTTCGCGTCGGCCCCGACGGGGTCGCCGGCACCAACTTCGCGCTGTGGGCGGGCGGGGCCGAAGCCGTCGAGGTGTGCCTCTTCGACGAGGACGGCACCGAGACGCGGTGCCCGCTGACCGAGCTGACGCACGAGATCTGGCACGGCTTCCTGCCGGGCGTCCGCGCGGGGCGGCGCTACGGCTTCCGCGTGCACGGCCGCTGGGACCCGTGGACCGGCGCCCGCTGGAACCACGCGAAGCTGCTCCTCGACCCGTACGCGCGGGCCGTCGACGCGCCGCCCGGGAAGGAGTACAGCACGCTGCCCGGCGAGGTGTACGGGCACGTCAGGGACTGGCCGCAGCAGCACGTCGCGGACACCGTGCGCGACGACCGGGACTCGGCGCCGTACGTCCCCAAGGGCGTGGTCGTCCACGACGACGCGCCCGACGACGACTGGACGGACGACCGGCGGCCCAAGACGCCGTGGGCGGACTCGGTCATCTACGAGCTGCACGTGCGCGGCTTCACCAAACTGCACCCGGACATTCCCGAGGAGCTGCGCGGTACGTACGCCGGGCTCGCGCACCCGGCGGCGGTCGAGCACCTCCAGCGGCTGGGCGTGACGGCGGTGGAACTGCTGCCGGTGCACCAGTTCGCCCACGAGGACCACCTGCTGCGGCGGGGCCTGCACAACTACTGGGGCTACAACTCCATCGGGTACTTCGCGCCGCACGCCGCCTACGCGGCGACGGGGACGGCCGGGCAGCAGGTCGGCGAGTTCAAGGCGATGGTGCGGGCGCTGCACGCCGCCGGTATCGAGGTGATCCTCGACGTGGTCTACAACCACACGGCGGAGGCGGGCGAGCTGGGGCCGACGCTGTCGCTGCGCGGCATCGACAACCGCGGCTACTACCGCCTCCAGAACGACCCCAGGCGCTACGCCGACTACACGGGCTGCGGGAACACCCTGCACGTCGTGCAGCCGAACGTCCTGCGGCTGATCACGGACTCGCTCAGGTACTGGGTCACCGAGATGGGCGTGGACGGCTTCCGCTTCGACCTCGCGGCGGCGCTGGCGCGCTCGATGCACGACGTCGACATGCTGTCGCCGTTCCTCGCGGTGATCGCGCAGGACCCGGTGCTGCGGCGCGTGAAGCTGATCGCCGAGCCGTGGGACGTGGGCAGCGGCGGTTATCAGGTGGGTGCCTTCCCCCCGCTCTGGACCGAGTGGAACGACCGCTACCGGGACGCCGTGCGGGACTTCTGGCGGGGCGCGCTGCCGGATGTGCGGGACCTGGGGTACCGGCTGTCGGGATCGAGCGACCTGTACG
Organism: Streptomyces sp. NPDC003016; assembly: GCF_053591455.1. Lineage (NCBI taxonomy): Bacteria > Bacillati > Actinomycetota > Actinomycetes > Kitasatosporales > Streptomycetaceae > Streptomyces > Streptomyces sp. NPDC003016. Next base: position 36,391 of record NZ_JBSFTV010000008.1, on the reverse strand, counting down.
CGTGGGGCGGCCGGCGCCCGTACGCCTCGGTCAACTTCGTCACCGCGCACGACGGCTTCACGCTGCGGGACCTCGTGTCGTACCACCAGAAGCAGAACGCGGCGAACGGCGAGGGCAACCGGGACGGGACGAACGACAACCGTTCGTGGAACTGCGGCGCCGAGGGCGAGACGGACGACGCCGGGGTGAACGAGCTGCGCAGGCGGCAGCTGCGCAACCTGGTGACGACGCTGCTGCTGTCGACGGGGGTGCCGATGCTCGTCGCGGGCGACGAGATGGGGCGCACACAGGGCGGCAACAACAACGCGTACTGCCAGGACAACGAGGTCAGCTGGATCGACTGGTCGCTCCTGGAGGACCCCGGCTGGCGGGAGCTCTTCGAGCTGACGTCCCGCCTGCTGAGGCTGCGCCACGCGCATCCGGTGCTGCGCCGCCGCGCCTTCTTCTCGGGCCGGGCCCAGGCGGCGGACGGGCTGCGCGACCTGGCGTGGTTCACCCCGCGCGGCGAGGAGATGACGGAGCGGGACTGGTACGCCCCGGCGTCGACCCTGGGGATGTACCTGTCGGGCCGCGACATCCCGGGCCGTGACGCGCGCGGGGCGAAAATCACGGACGACAGCTTTCTCGCCATTCTGCACACGGGGGACCGCCCGGCGGACTTCCTGCTGCCCGGGCCGCCGTGGGCACGCACGTACGAACTGGTCGTCGACACGTCACGGGAGAGCCAGGAGAGCCCTCCGGGGACGGTCCACGCGGGCGGCGGGGTGATCACCGCGGCGGCCAGATCGGTGCTCTTGCTGAAGGCGCGTACGGCGTAAAACCAGTGAGCGGTGTCAGTGGCGAACCGTACGCTCGATCCTGATGACCGGAACCGACGCGCCCGCCAAGGACCGATCGGCCGTACGTTCGCTGCTGCGCCTGTGGCCCTACGTACGGCCGGTGCGCGCGCGCCTGGCCGGCGCGGCCCTCGTCGCGGTGCTCGCCTCCTGCCTCGGCCTGGTCATCCCGCTCGTCCTGAAGTGGATCGTGGACGGTCCGGTCGCGCACCGGGACCCGGGCGGGGTGTGGCTCGGGGCGCTGTACCTGCTGCTGCTCGGGCTCACGGAGGCGGCGCTCTTCGGGCTGCGGCGGTGGCTGGTGGCGCGGCCGCTGGCCGGGGTGGAGGCGGCGATGCGGGGCGATCTGTACCGGCATCTGCAACGGCTTCCGGTGGCCTTCCACGACCGGTGGCCGTCGGGGCAGTTGCTGTCGCGCGGGACCACGGACCTGATGCTGCTGCGGATGTTCCTGGCGTTTCCGCTGACGTTCCTGCTGGTCAACGGGGTGACGATCCTGGTGGGGGTCGTCATTTTGCTGCTCCAGCAGTGGTCGCTGGGGCTGGTGCTGCTGGCGCCCGTGATCCCGCTGGTGGTGCTGTGCTCGGTCTTCGAGTCGAAGTACTCGCTGGTCGCGCGGCGTTCGCAGGACCAGGTCGGTGACCTGACGACCGTCGTCGAGGAGAGCGTGCTCGGCATCCGCGTCATCAAGGGGTTCGGGCACAACCGCAGCCAGGCCCACGCCTTCCGGGAGCTGTCACTGACGCTCCGGGGCACCGAGCTGGCCAAGGCCCGGCTGCTCGCGGGGATCTGGGCGACGATCACCGCCCTGCCGGAACTGGCCGTCGGGGCCGCGCTGGTGCTCGGGACGGTGCAGGTCGCCGACGGCGCGCTCTCGGCGGGCACGCTGGTGGCGTTCCTGTCCACGGCGCTGGCGCTGCGCTGGCCGGTGGAGTCGATCGGCTTCCTGCTCGCGATCAGCCAGGACGCGGCGACGGCGACCGAACGGTACTTCGAGGTGATGGACGCGCCGGAGGAGGCGGAGGGGGACGGGCCCTCCTCCGGCGCGGGGCCGGTCGCGGGGCCGGTGGCTGTCGAGCGCGGGATCGTCTTCGAGGGGGTCGAGTTCCGGTATCCCGACGCGCACGAAGGGGCGCCGCCCGTCCTCGCGCACATCGATCTGCACGTACGGCCGGGCGAGACCATGGCCCTCGTCGGAGCCACCGGCAGCGGCAAGACCACGCTCACCATGCTCGTACCGCGGCTGCACGAGGTGACGGGCGGACGGATCACGCTCGACGGGGCGGACATCACGGCCATGGAGCGCGAGCGGCTGCGGGAGCTGGTGTCCGTCGCCTTCGAGGAGCCCACGCTGTTCTCGGCGAGCGTCGGGGAGAACGTACTGATGGGGGCGGGGAGGGGCGCGGGCGAGGCCGATCTGGCGCGCGCGCTGGACACCGCCCAGGCCGGCTTCGCGCACCGGCTGCCCCAGGGCACGGCCACGCAGGTCGGCGAGCAGGGCCTGAGCCTGTCCGGCGGGCAGCGGCAGCGGCTCGCGCTGGCCAGGGCGGTGGTGGGCAGACCGCGTTTCCTCGTACTCGACGATCCGCTGTCGGCGCTCGACGTGCATACGGAAGCCCTGGTGGAGGCGGCGCTGCGGCGCGTGCTGGAGGACACCACCGCGCTCGTCGTCGCGCACCGGCCGTCGACCGTGCTGCTCGCCGACCGGGTGGCGCTGCTGTCCGGCGGCCGCATCGCGGCCGTCGGCACCCACCACGAACTGCTGCGCACCAGCGACGAGTACGCCTGGCTGATGTCCGGAGCCGGAGCCGGCGTCGGCGCCGACGGGAAGAAGGACGACGGGGAGGGCGCATGACGACCACCGCGGACAACCGTTCCGCCGCCGGCTCCGGGCCGGAGCCCGAGCCCGAGCCGGACCCAGGCCCAGGCACCGGCACCGGCACGCAGGGCGGCAGCGCGCGGGGCGGCGACCCCTTCGACCGCGACGCGCTGCCCGCGCCCCGGGGCGCGACGCTCGCGCTGCTGCGCTCGCTGCTGCGGCCCCGGCGCGCCAGGGTCGCCGTCGCCGCGCTGATCCTGCTGCTCCAGCTGGCGGCGGTGCAGGCGGGACCGCTGCTCGTCGCGTACGCCATCGACCGCGGCGTACCGGCCCTGCGGCGCGAGGACTTCGGGCCACTGGCCTCCGTCGCGGCCGGCTACCTGCTGTGCTCGGTGGGCGCGGGCGCCCTGCAGTACGCCTTCGTCCTGGTCTCCGCCCGTGTCAACCAGGACGTGCTCCTCGATCTGCGCGGCAGGATCTTCCGGCACGCGCAGGCACTGAGCGTCGACTTCCACGAGCGGTACACGTCGGGGCGGCTGATCTCCCGGTCGACGACCGACGTGGAGTCGCTGCGGCAGCTGCTCGGCGAAGGTCTCCAGGAGCTGATCGGCGTGGTCCTCTCCTCGGTCTTCATCTGCGCGCTGCTGCTCTGGCTCGACGTGGGGATCGGCGCGCTCGCGGTGGGGTCGTTCGTACCGCTGTACCTGCTCGTCCGGCGCTACCGCAGGCGCGTCTCCGTCGTCTTCGGCAAGCGGTCGACGGCGATCGCCGCCGTCATCGTGAAGTTCGCGGAGACGATGAACGGGATCCGGCCGGTGCGGGCGTTCCGGCGTGAGCGGACGAACGAGGCGCAGTTCCGCGTGCTCAACCACCGCCACGAGCGGACGAACGGCGACGGCCTGCTGGAGATGGCCCAGTACGTCGTCGGCTCGCGGCTGGTCGCCAACACGGCGGTCGCCTCGATGGTGCTGTGGGGCGCCCACCAGGTCGCAGGCGGCGGCCTGGAGCTCGGCGTCCTCGCCGCCTCCGTGCTCTACCTGCGGCGGCTGTACGACCCGATCGACCGGCTCGGGATGTTCCTGAACTCCTACCAGTCCGCGGCCGCCTCCCTGGAGAAGATCGCGGGCCTGCTCGCCCAGGACCCGGCCGTCCCCGAGCCCGCCGAGCCGCGGAAGCTGCCCGCGCCCGCCGGTGGCGGGCCGGGCCGCGAGGTCGTCTTCGACGGCGTCAGCTTCGCCTACCGCACCGGCGGCGAGGTCCTTCCGCGCTTCAGCCTGACCCTGGCGGCCGGCCGGACGGTCGCCGTCGTCGGCTCGACGGGCGCGGGCAAGTCGACGCTCGCCAAGCTGCTGGCGCGCTTCTACGACCCGACCGAGGGCCGCATCCTGCTCGACGGCACCGATCTGCGCGATCTCGCCGTGCCGGAGCTGCGGCGCGGGGTGGTGATGGTGACCCAGGAGGCTTTCCTGTTCTCCGGCACGGTCGCCGGGAACATCGCCGTCGGCCGCCCCGACGCCACCCGCGAGGACATCGAGCGGGCCGCGAAGGCGATCGGCGCGCACGACTTCATCAGCGGCCTTCCGCAGGGGTACGACACCGACGTACGCAAGCGGGGCGGCCGGATCTCGGCAGGGCAGCGGCAGCTGGTGGCCTTCGCCCGCGCGCTGCTCGCCGACCCCGCGGTGCTGATCCTCGACGAGGCGACGTCGTCCCTGGACATCCCGGGCGAGCGGGCGGTGCAGCGCGCGATGAACACGGTGCTGCGCGGGCGTACGGCCGTGGTGATCGCGCACCGGCTGTCGACGGTGGAGGTCGCCGACCGGGTACTGGTCATGGAGCAGGGCCGCATCGTCGAGGACGGCTCCCCCGCCGGACTCATCGGCGCTGCGGGACGCTTCGCGGACCTGCACCGGGCCTGGCGCGACAGCCTGGCCTGACCCGGTGCAAAGGAGTTCTTCAATGGCCGTCGGGGGCCGAGGAAGAGTCGCCCTGGCCCATCACGCGGTAACCCGACCCGCCGTCGCGCCCGCGATCCTCTTCCTCGCCGTTGAGCGTCACGCTGCCGTACTTCCCGTCGGCCACCCACTCCACCTTCACGGTGAACCGGACGTCCTTGCCGCCCGGGCTGAGCCGGAGGTTCAACTGCTCGGGATCGTCGGCGGTGACGGTGAAGGGAAGGTCCGCGCTCTGGCGGCCGTCGGCCTCGTCGACAGCCGGTACGACGGGTGTCGGGGTGCGGGTGAGATCGACATCGAAGGCACGGCCCTTGAGGACGACCGGGCAGCCCTTCGGCTCGGCCACCGCCCCGCCCTCCGGCGGCGATCCGCTGGACACGACGCTGACCTCGACACCGATGACCATGACGGCCTCGTCCGTCTTGGCCTGCAGCGTGACGGGAAGGCTCGCCGGCTTGCCCGGTGCGGCGACGGGAACACCTCGCTTGCACGCTGCAGCGGGGTCCGTGGCCGCCTTCGGGTCGAGATACAGGTGGTCTCCTCCGACGGCCCGGGAGGCGAACGCCGTGACTCCGGGCGGGCCGCTGAGCGCACTCCAGGCCCACGCCCACAGCCCCTGCACGGCCCAGAAGCCGACAGCCCCGATGAGCGGCAGCAAGACCAGCGTCACCCAGTGCGTACGGTCCCGCAGCGGGGGCGGCGACGGGTGCGGCAGCCTCCGGCCCTCCGCCGCCGGCTGCCGCGGGGCAGACGACCCGTCCTGAACAGCCTCGCGTGAAGTGCGCTCCTGCGCACCGCTCTCGCGCGACGTGTGCTCGTCCGCCGGCACAGCCACCCCCGATTCCAGAACGGCGCCGGACGGCCCGCGGCCATGGGCCGACGGCACGCCATCACCCGTTCGCCGTACGCCAGTTGTTCCCGGGACGCCGCCGGCCCCGATCACGGACCCAGTCCATCATGCCGCCGCCGCTGCTGTCATGAGCGTGCCGGAACGGCCACCGTTCGGCTTGCGGTTCGCCGTCCGTACGGCCGCGCCCTCCGCCGGCGGCCGGTCCACCAGGGGCGCCCCCGTGTACCGGTGGCGCCCGTCACCACGGTCGGTCCGCCCATCGCCACGTTCCCGTCCCTCCGCAGCACGCTGAAACCGGTCAGTCCGCAGCATCATCGCGCGCCGGTCCCGGGCCGGCGCCGGACCCCCGGTGGCGTTGCGGCAACACCCCGCGAAACGTCCGCTGAACGGACACGGCTCTTCGAGCAACGGACGATTTCCGGCCAACTTGTTGACGCGGTCCTGACAGACAACCCCCACTCCTGCCACTCTTCCCCCGTTCCGCGCTCCACCTTGCTCCGCACGGCTCCGCCCGGGCAGCCCACCCAAGCCGCCCGACACCCCCCTTGCAGAAGGAGTTCGCGTGAGATCCACGACCGGACGACGTGCCACCGCGACCGGCGCACTGCTGACCGCAGCGGCGCTGCTCACCGTCGGCGTACAGGCCGGCACCGCATCGGCCGACGATCCCCGGGCCGCCGCCCCGAAGACCGCCGCGGCCGGGAAGGCCGACCCCGGCGCCCTGCCCGCGAAGCTCTCCCCCGCCCAGCGCGCGGAGCTGATACGCGAGGCCAACGCCACCAAGGCGGCCACCGCCAAGTCCCTCGGCCTCGGCGCCAAGGAGAAGCTCGCCGTACGCGACGTCGTCCAGGACCGCGACGGGACCACCCACACACGGTACGAGCGCACCTACGACGGACTCCCGGTCCTGGGTGGCGACTTGATCGTCGCCGAGACGAAGACGGGGAAGACCGAGGGCGTGACCAAGTCGTCCAAGGCGCAGCTCACGTCGGTCGACACGAGCGCCGAGGTCGCGCCGGCCGCCGCCGAGAAGCAGGCGCTGGGCGCCGCGCGGGCCGAGGGCTCGAAGAAGACCGAGGCCGACCGCGCCCCGCGCAAGGTGGTGTGGATGGGGCAGGGCGAGCCCACGCTGGCGTACGAGACGGTCGTCGGCGGCCTGCAGCACGACGGCACCCCGAACGAGCTGCACGTCGTCACCGACGCCTCCACCGGCAAGAAGATCTTCGAGTGGCAGGCCGTCCACAACGGCACCGGCAACACCCAGTACAGCGGCCAGGTGACGGTGGGCTCCGCCCCGTCGTACACCCTGACCGACACCGGGCGCGGCAACCACAAGACGTACAACCTCAACCGGGGTACGTCGGGCACCGGCACCCTCTTCTCGGGACCGGACGACGTCTGGGGCGACGGCACGCCGCAGAACGCCGAGACCGCGGGCGCGGACGCGGCGTACGGCGCCGGCCTGACCTGGGACTACTTCAAGAACGTGCACGGCCGCAGCGGCATCCGCGGTGACGGCGTCGGCGCGTACTCGCGGGTCCACTACGGCAACGCGTACGCCAACGCCTTCTGGACGGACTCCTGCTTCTGCATGACGTACGGCGACGGCGCGAACAACACCAAGCCGCTCACCTCGATCGACGTCGCCGCGCACGAGATGACGCACGGCATCACCTCCAACACCGCCGGCCTCGTCTACAGCGGCGAGTCGGGCGGCCTCAACGAAGCGACCTCCGACATCTTCGCCGCGGCCGTCGAGTTCAACGCCAACAACTCCAAGGACGTCGGCGACTACCTGGTCGGCGAGAAGATCGACATCCGGGGCAACGGCACGCCGCTGCGCTACATGGACAAGCCGAGCCGGGACGGCTCCTCCAAGGACGCCTGGTACTCGGGCATCGGCTCCATCGACGTCCACCACTCCTCGGGCCCGGCGAACCACTGGTTCTACCTGCTCTCCGAGGGCAGCGGCGCCAAGACCGTCAACGGCGTCAGCTACGACTCGCCGACCTCCGACGGCCTGCCGGTGACCGGCATCGGCCGGGAGAAGGCCGCGCAGATCTGGTTCAAGGCGCTCACCACCAAGTTCGGCTCGTCGACCAACTACGCGGGTGCCCGCACCGGCACCCTCGCGGTCGCCGGTGAGCTGTACGGCACCACCAGTGCCGAGTACAAGGCCGTCGCCCACGCCTGGGCGGGCGTCAACGTCGGGGCCCGACCCGGCGGCGGCGACCCGGGCACCGGCACGTCCTTCGAGAACACCACCGATGTCGCCGTCCCGGACAACGGCGCGGCGGTCACCTCGTCGGTCACCTCCACCAAGACGGGCGCCGCGCCCAGCAACCTCCAGGTCGGCGTGGACATCGTCCACACCTGGCGCGGCGACCTGGTCGTCGACCTGCTCGCCCCGGACGGCACGGCGTACCGCCTGAAGGGCTCCAGCTCGTCGGACTCCGCGGACAACGTCAAGGAGACGTACACGGTCAACGCGTCCTCCGAGACGGCGAACGGGGTCTGGAAGCTCAGGGTCCAGGACGTGGCCAGCCAGGACACCGGCTACATCAGCGGCTTCAAGGTGACGTTCCCGTAAGGCACCGGAAACGCGGAACAGCCCTGCGGGAGCGGAGGACCGTTCCCGCAGGGCTGTTCCCTGTGCCGAAGACGTCAGCGCATCAGTACGCCCGCGCCCTCCCCCGTCGCCCCGGTCGGCAGCGCCACCAGGCCCAGGTCCGCGCTGTGCGGCAGCAGGCGGTGGGACGGCAGTATCCGGACCGTGTAACCGAAGGGGCCCGTGCGGTCGAGGGTCAGGGGGCCCTCGTACATCCAGCGGCCCTCCAGGTCCGGACCGCCCGCCGGCTTCAGCGGGAAGGTCTGGGCGTCGCCGATCGCGTCGTCCGGGTCGACCCGGCCCGCGACCGCCTGCACCTCCACGTCGTCCGGGCCGAGCCGGCCCAGGGCGACGCGCACCCGCAGGCCGAGCGTCGAACCGAGCTCCGCCGTGCCGCCCACGGCGGTGGCCGCCACGGCTTCGACGTGGTCGACCGCGACCTGCGGCCACGCGGCGCGCACCCGCGCCTTCCACGCCGCCAGTTCACGGGCCGTGTCCGGGGTCAGCGCCCGGTGCGCCTCGGCGGCCGGGGCGTACAGCCGCTCGACGTACTCCCGCACCATGCGTCCCGCCAGTACCTTCGGGCCGAGTGTGGCCAGGGTCTGACGGACCATCTCGATCCAGCGGCCGGGCAGTCCGTCCGGGCCCCGGTCGTAGAAGCGCGGCGCGACGCGCTGCTCGATCAGCTCGTACAGCGCGTTGGCCTCCAGGTCGTCGCGCCGGTCCACGTCGGTCACCACGCCGTCGGCGGTCGGGATGGCCCAGCCGAAGTCCGGCTCGAACCACTCGTCCCACCAGCCGTCGAGCACCGACAGGTTGAGGCAGCCGTTGAGCGCGGCCTTCATCCCGCTGGTGCCGCACGCCTCCAGCGGGCGCAGCGGGTTGTTCAGCCAGACGTCGCAGCCCGGGTAGAGCTTCTTCGCCATGCCCATGCCGTAGTCGGGCAGGAAGACGATCCGGTGGCGCACGCGCGGGTCGTCCGCGAACCGCACCAGCTCCTGCACCAGCCGCTTCCCGCCGTCGTCCGCCGGGTGCGCCTTGCCCGCCACCACGATCTGCACCGGCCGCTGGGGATGCAGCAGCATGTCCATCAGCCGGTCGCGGTCGCGCAGCATCAGGGTGAGCCGTTTGTACGAGGGGACGCGCCGCGCGAAGCCGATGGTCAGGACGTCCGGGTCCAGCGCGGCGTCGGTCCACCCGAGCTCCGCGTCCACGGCGCCGCGCTGGCGCCACGAGGCGCGCAACCGCTCCCGCACCTCCTGGACCAGCTGCCGGCGCAGGGTGCGCCGCAGGTCCCAGATCTCGGCGTCCGCGATGTCGCCGACGGCGTCCCACCGCTGCGCCTCGTCGCCGGAACTGCCGGAGCCGGCCGGCAGGGCGTCCCCGCCACGGCCCCCGCCGGTCTGCCGCGCCCCCAGGCGCATGACTTCCGGGGCCACCCAGGTGGGTGCGTGCACCCCGTTGGTGACGGAGGTGATCGGCACCTCCTGGGGGTCGAATCCCGGCCACAGACCGGAGAACATCCGGCGGCTGACCGCGCCGTGGAGGGTGGAGACGCCGTTGGCGCGCTGGGCGAGCCGCAGGCCCATCACGGCCATGTTGAAGAGGTTCGGCTCGCCGCCGGGGTACGTCTCCATGCCGAGCTGGAGAACGCGCCCGACGTCGACGCCCGGCAGTTCGCCCGCGTCCCCGAAGTGGTGCGCGACGAGCTCGCGGTCGAAGCGGTCGATGCCGGCCGGCACGGGCGTGTGCGTCGTGAAGACGGTCCCGGCCCGTACCGCCTCCAGGGCGGCGTCGAACTCCACGCCTTCGCCCGCCAGTTCGCGGATCCGCTCCAGGCCGAGGAAGCCGGCGTGTCCTTCGTTGGTGTGGAACACCTCGGGGGTCGGATGGCCGGTCAGGCGGCAGTACGAGCGGACCGCCCGTACCCCGCCGATGCCGAGGAGCATCTCCTGGAGCAGCCGGTGCTCGCTGCCGCCGCCGTAGAGCCGGTCGGTGACCTCGCGCTCTCCCGCGGCGTTCTCCTCGACGTCCGAGTCGAGCATCAGCAGCGGTACGCGCCCGACCTGCGCCTGCCAGATGTGGGCCCGCAGCGCCCGCCCGCCGGGCAGCGTGAGCGCGACCTGGCTGGGGGTGCCGTCGGCCTCCCGGAGCAGGGACACGGGCAGCTCGTTCGGGTCGAGCAGCGGGTACTGCTCCTGCTGCCAGCCGTCCCGGGACAGGCTCTGCCGGAAGTATCCGTGCCGGTAGAGCAGTCCGACCCCGATGAGCGGTACGCCCAGGTCGCTGGCTGCCTTCAGGTGGTCACCGGCGAGGATGCCGAGGCCGCCCGAGTACTGCGGGAGGGCCGCCGTGACCCCGAATTCGGGGGAGAAGTAGGCGACGGCGGCCGGCAGCTGCGGCGTGGGTGACTGCGACTGGTACCAGCGCGGGCCGCGCAGGTACGTGTCCAGATCGTCGGCGGCGGCGGTCAGTCCGGTCAGGAAATTCTGGTCCTCGGCCAGCTCGGCCAGCCTTCCGGCAGGCACGGCCCCGAGCAGCCGTACGGGATCACCCCCAGAGGCCGCCCAGCCTTCGGGGTCCACGGCCTGGAACAGCTCGCGGGTCTCGGTGTGCCACGACCACCGCAGATTGCGGGCCAGGTCGCTCAGGGGTCGGAGGGGTTCGGGAAGAACGGGGCGCACGGTGAATCGACGAATGGCCTTCACGTGTTCCACCTTCGCAGGGGACGTACGAACCGGGTCGGACGCACGACGGTGTGTGTCCGGCCTTTCCCTCCAGAAGGTAGTGCCACTCCACCCCCCTCAGCCACGGCGCACGGCGGGCGTGGAGGATCAGTGCAGGGCGTGCACCGGCACGTCGTACGGCGAGCCGAGGCTGACCGTGGCCGGATCGAAGGCCCCGGTGGCCGCGTACCTGGCGCAGACGGCCGCCCGTTCGTGCGCCGGGATCACCTCGTCGATGTCCGTGAAACCACCGGGCGCCCGTTGGTGCGCCAGACTGATGACGACCTCGGGGCCGAGCTGCCGGTTGGCCCGCTGGAGTGCGGTCGTCGCGGGCCTGCGCTCCGTCTCGTACGCCGCCAGCGCCTCGGCCGGATCGGCGTGCAGTGCCAGGGCGAGGGCGCGGGCGTCGACGACGGACTGGGTCGCGCCGTTCGACCCGACCGGGTACATGGCGTGGGCGGCGTCACCGATCAGCGTCGTACGGCCGTGGCTCCAGCGTTCCAGGGGTTCGATGTCCACCATGGGATATTCGAACGCGCTGTCGGAGGCCCGCAGCACCTCGGGGACACTGACGCCGTCGGACTCCCAGCCTTCGTAGTGGTGGAGGAACCTGGTCAGCGGGACCGGTCTGTTCCAGTCACCGCGCGCGGCGTCGTCGACGGAGTCCGCGGGTCCCACCGGGGCCCGGTCGACCAGCACTTCACCGGTGCCGGCGGCCGGTCCGGTCAGCGGGTACACCACGGCCTTCTGCCGGTCGGAGCCCGCGATGAACATGAAGGGCCGGACCCGTTCGGCGGGCATCCGCGAGACGCCGCGCCACACGAGCAGGCCGTTCCACGCCGGCGCGCCGCCGCCCGGGTCGAGCGCGGCGCGGACGGTGGAGCGGATGCCGTCGGCGCCGATCAGTACGTCGGGCTCCAGGGTGGTGTGCCCGTGGGCCCTGCCGTCGCGGTGCTCCGGCCGCACGCGGGCCCGGCCGTCGGGCAGGATGGCCGGCACGGACACCCGTACGCCGGTGACGAGGGCGTTCGCGCCCAGCCGGTCCCGTACGGCGTCGGCCGGCGTCCGCTGGAGGTGCGCGCGGTGGACGGAGAGCTGGAGCCGGCGGTAGCCGGCGCCGAGACCGCGCCGCTCGCGGGGGATCAGGCCGCCGCCGCAGTGGTAGGAGCGCAGTTCGGGGTGCGTACGGCCTGCCGGTCGAGGGCGTCGAACAGCCCGAGCGCGTCGAGTTCGCGCACCGCGTTGGGCATGATGTTCAGCCCGGCGCCGACCGGCTGGATCGTGCGGGCCGCCTCGGCCACGGTGATCCGGCCGAAACCCGCCGCGTGCAGGCTCAGTGCGGCGGTGAGTCCGGCTGTGCCGCCGCCGGCGATCAGGATGTGCGTCATGGGCGGGTGGTCCTTCGGATGCTCGGAGCGCGACAGCTCGACAGGGGGCGCCGCCGGGGCCGGCTCGTCCAGCCGTGCCTCTCCGCCGTACGCCCTGCGCGCCGCGGTGCCGATGTGACGCGCACAGAAGATCTTGAGGATACGCGGCACGCCGGCGCGGGAGACGGCGGAGGCCATGGCCGATTCCGCCCTTTCACGCGGTCGCGCAGCGCTTCGCACCGCACGGAGCCGGTGGAGGAGGCGGCCCAACTCCTGGACCTGCGGCCCGGGTTGCGGAGGGGAACACAGCACATGGCACGACCGTGGGACAACGGCGTCGCGAAGGAGGCCGGGTCCGTCGGTGTACGGGGGCTCGACGACCGGGACGCGGGCTTCTCCGCCTGGGGCGCGCGGCTCGGCCTGCTCGCTCCCGGAGTGGGAACCGCGTCCGCCTGGGCCACGGGTGACGCGGCGACAGAGACCTTGCCCGGTACGCCGATGACGGCCCCGCGCGCGGCGGGCGCGGCGGAAGTGGGCAGGGCCCGCCCGCGCAGACGGTCCGGGGCGAGGCCACGGGCGCGGGCCCCGGCCCGCCGGACCACCCGCCCCAGGCGGCCGGCTGGCCCGAACGGCACAACGCGCACCCGGCAGAAGGGCGGTCCCGACCGAACAGAAGGGGCCGTTTCCCGCCCGCGCTGTTACAGGGCCGCGTTACGCGGCAGTAGTTAACAAAGCGCCGGATTGCACACCCGAGGTACGAGGGAAGGCTCCTCCGGTACGCACGCCCGCGCGCCCCAAGTCGGTCCACCCGAGTGAACGTGGACAGGAGCGGTGATGCCCGCACCCCGCCAGTCGCCAACGGAGCGGCTAAAAAGGACAGACCCCAAGAAAGCCCCCGACCGCGAGCCGCGCCCGTCCGCGGCCGCACAGCCACCAGGTGAGCCAATGATCGGTCGCATTCCTGTCCTGGACGTACGTCCCGCCGTCGACTGCGGCAGAAGGCCCGCCAAGGCGGTGGCCGGTGAGACCTTCGAAGTCACCGCCACCGTCTTCCGCGAGGGCCACGACGCCGTCGCCGCCAACGTCGTCCTGCGTGACCCGGCGGGCCGGGAGGGCCCCTGGACCCCGATGCGCGAGCTCGCGCCGGGGACCGACCGGTGGGGCGCGCGCGTGACGCCCGTCGCCGAAGGGCAGTGGACGTACGCCGTGGAGGCCTGGTCCGATCCCGTGACCACCTGGCGCCACAACGCCCGGATCAAGATCCCGGCCGGCCAGGACACCGAGCTCGTCCTCGCTGAGGGCGCGGAGCTGTACGAGCGCGCCGCGTCCGGGGTGCCCAAGAAGGACGGGCGCGAGGCCGTCCTGGCCGCCGTCGACGCGCTGCGCGACACCGCGCTCCCCCCCTCGGCCCGGCTCGCCGCCGCGCTCGGACCCGAGGCGGACGCGGCGCTCGCCCGTCACCCGCTGCGCGAGCTGGTCACGTCCTCGCCGCGGATGCCGCTGCTCGTCGAGCGCGAACGCGCCCTCTTCGGCTCCTGGTACGAGTTCTTCCCGCGCTCCGAGGGGGCCCGTACCGACCCGGAGGGCAAGCAGGTCAGCGGCACGTTCAGGACGGCCGCCGAACGGCTGCCCGCCGTCGCCGCGATGGGCTTCGACGTGGTCTACCTGCCGCCCATCCACCCGATCGGCACCACCCACCGCAAGGGCCCCAACAACACCCTGTCGGCGTCCGCCACGGACGTCGGCGTGCCCTGGGCGATCGGCTCGGCCGACGGCGGCCACGACGCGATCCACCCCGACCTCGGCACGTTCGAGGACTTCGACGACTTCGTCGCCCGCGCCCGGGACCTGCGCATGGAGATCGCGCTGGACTTCGCGCTGCAGTGCTCACCCGACCACCCCTGGGTCACCGAGCACCCCGAGTGGTTCCACCACCGCGCCGACGGCTCGATCGCGTACGCCGAGAACCCGCCGAAGAAGTACCAGGACATCTACCCGATCGCGTTCGACGCCGACATGCCGGGGCTGGTCCGCGAGACGCTGCGGGTGCTGCGGCTGTGGATGAGCCACGGCGTGCGGATCTTCCGCGTCGACAATCCGCACACCAAGCCGGTGGTCTTCTGGGAGAAGGTCATCGCGGACATCAACCGCACCGACCCCGACGTGATCTTCCTGGCCGAGGCCTTCACCCGTCCCGCGATGATGCACACCCTCGGCGCGATCGGCTTCCAGCAGTCGTACACGTACTTCACCTGGCGCAACACCAAGCAGGAGCTGACCGAGTACCTCACGGAGCTGACCGGTGACGCCGCCGCGTACATGCGCCCCAACTTCTTCGTGAACACCCCGGACATCCTGCACGCCTACCTCCAGCACGGCGGCCGTCCGGCCTTCGAGGTGCGGGCGGTGCTCGCCGCCACGCTGGCGCCCGCATGGGGCGTGTACGCGGGCTTCGAGCTGTGCGAGGGCACACCGGCCCGGGAGGGCAGCGAGGAGTACCTCGACTCGGAGAAGTACCAGCTGAGGCCGCGCGACTGGGAGAGCGCGGAGCGCGAGGGCCGCAGCATCGCCCCGCTGATCACCACCCTCAACCGGGTGCGCCGCCGTCACCCCGCCCTTCAGCAACTGCGTGACCTGCACTTCCACCACGCCGACAACGACGCGGTCCTCGTCTACTCGAAGCGGTCGGGTTCGAACACCGTTGTGGTGGTCGTCAACCTCGACCCGCACCACACCCAGGAAGCCACGGTCTCGTTGGACATGCCGGAACTCGGCCTCGAATGGTCCGATTCCGTCCCGGTGCGCGACGAGCTCACCGGCGAGACCTATCACTGGGGCAGGGCCAACTATGTGCGCCTCGAGCCGGGCCGTACGCCCGCGCACATCGTCGTTCTGCGACCGTCCCCGCCGATCGGAGGGTCACCCACATCATGATCGTCAATGAGCCCGTCCACGACACCTTCGAGGACACGCCCGCCAAGGACCGCGACCCCGAGTGGTTCAAGCGCGCCGTGTTCTACGAGGTGCTCGTCCGTTCCTTCCAGGACAGCAATGGAGACGGCGTAGGTGACCTCAAGGGCATCACCGCCAAGCTGGACTACCTCCAGTGGCTGGGAGTCGACTGCCTCTGGCTGCCGCCGTTCTTCAAGTCCCCGCTGCGCGACGGCGGTTACGACGTGTCGGACTACACGTCCGTGCTCCCCGAGTTCGGCGACCTCGCCGACTTCGTGGAATTCGTCGACGCCGCGCACCAGCGCGGCATGCGCGTGATCATCGACTTCGTCATGAACCACACCAGCGACCAGCACCCGTGGTTCCAGGAGTCCCGTTCCGATCCGGACGGGCCCTACGGCGACTACTACGTCTGGGCCGACGACGACAAGCAGTACCAGGACGCCCGGATCATCTTCGTCGACACGGAGACCTCCAACTGGACCTTCGACCCGGTCCGCAAGCAGTACTTCTGGCACCGCTTCTTCTCCCACCAGCCGGACCTCAACTACGAGAACCCGGCCGTGCAGGAGGAGATGATCTCCGCCCTGCGCTTCTGGCTCGACCTCGGCATCGACGGCTTCCGCCTCGACGCCGTTCCCTACCTCTACCAGGAGGAGGGCACGAACTGCGAGAACCTTCCCCGCACCCACGAGTTCCTGAAGCGGGTCCGCAAGGAGATCGACGCGTCCTACCCGGACACCGTGATCCTCGCCGAGGCCAACCAGTGGCCGGAAGACGTCGTCGACTACTTCGGCGACTACAAGGCCGGCGGCGACGAGTGCCACATGGCGTTCCACTTCCCCGTGATGCCGCGCATCTTCATGGCCGTACGCCGTGAATCGCGCTACCCGGTCTCGGAAGTCCTGGCCAAGACCCCGGCCATCCCGTCCCACTGCCAGTGGGGCATCTTCCTGCGCAACCACGACGAGCTGACCCTCGAAATGGTCACGGACGAAGAACGCGACTACATGTACGCGGAGTACGCCAAGGACCCGCGGATGCGCGCCAACATCGGCATCCGGCGGCGGCTGGCCCCGCTCCTCGACAACGACCGCAACCAGATCGAGCTGTTCACGGCCCTGCTCCTCTCCCTCCCCGGATCGCCGATCCTGTACTACGGCGACGAGATCGGGATGGGCGACAACATCTGGCTGGGCGACCGGGACGCCGTACGCACCCCCATGCAGTGGACGCCCGACCGCAACGCCGGCTTCTCGTCCTGCGACCCGGGACGCCTCTTCCTCCCCACGATCATGGACCCGGTCTACGGGTACCAGGTCACCAACGTCGAGGCGGCGATGACCTCGCCCTCCTCGCTGCTGCACTGGACGCGGCGGATGATCGAGATCCGCAAGCAGAACCCGGCGTTCGGTCTCGGCTCGTACACCGAGCTGCCGTCGACCAACCCCGCGGTGATCGCGTTCCTGCGCGAGTACAAGGACGACCTGGTGCTGTGCGTTCACAACTTCTCGCGGTTCCCGCAGCCGACGGAACTGGATCTCCGGGCCTTCAACGGGCGGCATCCGGTCGAGCTGATCGGCGGGGTGCGTTTTCCCGCCATCGGCGAATGGCCGTATCTGCTGACCCTCGCAGGTCACGGCTTCTACTGGTTCCGGCTGCGCAAGGACGCGTCGCCGCTGCCGGCCAAGCGCGCCTGAAGTCCCGTCCGGGGCGGGGCGGTTTCCACTGCCCCGCCCTGGGCACTCTCCCCCTCGTATCGGGTCCGTACGGACGATCCCCGACCCGACACTCCCCGCGTTTCGACTGCGGGGAGAACCCCACGCACCGCCCGGACAGCTACGGTCGCAATCCGGGACACTCTGCGCATCCTGTGGTGTGCCCGGGGAAAGGACGCGATGCCATGTCGGAGGCTGCATCCACCCGGAGTACGGCCGCCCGCCGCGCCACTCCTCCAGCCCCACCCCCGGCGCTGCTCCCCTCGCTGGCGCCGCTGCTCCATGAATGGCTGCCCAGGCAGCGGTGGTTCGCGGGCAAAGGGCGCCCGGTCACCGGGTTCTCGCTGGTCGCTGCCACGGAGTTGCTGCCCGCCCAGGGCAGTCCCGGTCTGCTGCACCTGCTCGTGAGCGTCCAGCAGCCCGTCGCGGCGTCACCCGGTCCACCGGCGCCGCCGGTCGCCGACTGCTACCAACTGCTGCTCGGCGTACGGCCCGCGCTGCCGCCGCGTCTCGCGCCGGCCCTCATCGGGCACGTCCAGGAGGGGCCGCTGGCCGGACTCACCGTCTACGACGCGCTCCTGGACCCGCGCCTGGCCGGTCTGCTCCTCGAACGGCTGCGTACCGCCGGTGCGCCGGGAGCGCTGCGCTTCGACCGCGACCCGTCGGCCGTCATCCCGCCCGGGCTCATTCCCAGGCCGCTGGGCGCCGAGCAGTCCAACTCCTCGCTGGTCTATGGAGATTCGTTCATCCTCAAGGTGTTCCGCCGGGTCAGTCCCGGCTCCAACCCCGATCTGGAGCTGCCGCTCGCGCTCGCCCGCAAGGGCTGCGAGCGGGTGCCGGCGCCGGTCGCCTGGTACGAGGCCGCCAACGCCGACAACCCGTACGAGCCGTACACCCTCGGGGTCCTGCAGCCCTTCCTGCGCGGCTCCGAGGACGGCTGGCAGCGCGCGCTGCGGTCCCTCGCCACCGGCGAGGACTTCACCGCCGACGCGCAGGCGCTGGGCCGGGCCACCGCCGAGGTGCACACCGCGCTCGCCGGCGCCCTGCCGACGACGACCCTGCGCAGGCAGCAGACGGAGCTGCTGGCGGCGGCGATGACCGAGCGGCTCGACGCGGCGGCGCAGGCGGTGCCCGCACTGGTCCCCTACGTCCCCGCGCTGCGCACCGCGTTCGACGCGTTCGCGGCGCTGGGGCGGGCGGGGCGGGCGTGGCCGGCCCAGCGCGTCCACGGCGACCTGCACCTGGGCCAGACGCTGCGCGCGCCGGGCGGCGAGTGGTCGGTGATCGACTTCGAGGGCGAGCCGTCACGCCCGCTCGCGGAGCGGCGGCGCCCGCAGCCGGTCGTACGCGACGTGGCGGGCATGCTGCGGTCCTTCGACTACGCGGCCCGCTCCCACCAGCCGTGGGACGCGGACTGGGCGACGCGGTGCCGTGAGGCGTTCTGCACCGGGTACGCGAAGTCGTCGGGGGCCGACCCGCGCGACGAGCCGGAGCTGCTCCGGGCGTACGAGACGGACAAGGCGGTGTACGAGGTCCTCTACGAGGCCAGGCACCGCCCGGACTGGCTCCCGGTCCCCCTGGCGGCCGTCCAGCGCCTGGCCTCGGCGACCCCGGAGGCCCGCGCCGCCCGCCACCGCCCGGAGACCACCACGCACCGCACCACCGGCCCGCTCCCGGGCACGGCCAGGCACAGCGGCCCCACCCGGCCCCCGGGGACGCCCCCGCACAGTGGCCCCGCCCCGTCCTCGGACACCGTCGGCCACCGCGCGCCCGAACCGCCCCCGGACACCGACCGCACCCCGGGAGCGGCGCCATGACCCACCGCGCCCCCGGAGCGGCGGATCTCCTCCTTCCCCGCCCCGCCCCTTCCCGAAGGCCCCGATCGCCGGCCGGGGCCGAAAGCGCGGCCCGTCCGGCGCCGGTCCGGCGCGCCCGGTGCCGGCGGTTTCGGTGCGCGGCCCGCCCGCCGTGCCCCCGCGCCTTCGTGAAGCGTCCTTCGACCACCCTCCCCCCGTTCACCGAACCCGACCGGATCCTCCCGAGGAGGCCGCACCCGTGACCCCCCGTCCACCGTCCCGCAAGTCCGCCGACACCCCGAACGTGTCCGACGCGCCCGCGCTGCCCGGCGTGCCCACGCTGCCTGACGCCGTACAGCCCGACGCCGTACAGCCCGACGCCGCGCAGCCCGTGCCGCCCCGGAAGCGCGCCAGGCCCGCGAGGGCCCCGAAGCAGGCCGAGGCCACCGAGCCGCCGCAGGCCCCGCAGCCCTTGAAGGCCGCCGAGACCCCGCAGCCGCGCAAGCCCGCCCGGGCCGCCAAGACGGTGAAGCCGGCCAAGACCGCCAGGACGGCCAAGAGCGCCAAGGCCGCCAAGGCACCGCAGGCCCCGGAGCCCGCGGCCGCCGCCGGGCCGCCCGACTCCGCGCCCAAGGCCGCGCAGGACGCCGAGGCCGGCCGCGGCGCCCGCGGGCGTGCGAAGCCGGAGACCGCCGCGGCGCCCGCGGTGAAGCCGGCCAGGGCCACCAGGTCGCGGCGGGCCCCGCAGCCCGGCGCCGCGGACGGGCCGCCCGACTCCGCACCGAAGGCGGCGCAGGACGCCGGGGCCGCCGCGCGCACGAAGCCGCGGCCCGGCCCCCTCGCGCTCGACGACGTCGAGCGGGGCCGGCTGCTCGCCGGGGACCACCACGACCCGCACGGCGTCCTCGGCGCCCACCCGCTCCAGGGCGAAGCCACCGGCGTCGTCCTGCGCGCGCTGCGGCCCTGCGCCCGGGCCGTGACGGTGCTCGCCGCCGGTCACCGCACCCCGCTGCACGACGACGGCGACGGATTCTTCTCCGGCGTACTGCCGCTGGACGCCGTGCCGCCGGAGTACACGCTCCTCGTCACGTACGACGACAACGAGCTGGAGGTGCAGGACCCGTACCGCTTCCTGCCCGCCCTCGGCGAGCTCGATCTGTACCTGATCGGCGAGGGCCGCCACGAGGAGCTGTGGCGGGCGCTCGGCGCGCAGCCGACGGTCCACCAGGGGGTGGCCGGTACCCGCTTCACCGTCTGGGCGCCGAACGCCCGGGGTGTGCGGGTCGTGGGCGACTTCAACTTCTGGGACGGCATCGGTTTCCCGATGCGCTCCCTGGGCTCGTCCGGCATCTGGGAGCTGTTCGTGCCCGGCGTCGGTGAGGGCGCGCTCTACAAGTTCGAGATCATGCGCCCCGACGGCAGCCGTACGATGCGGGCCGACCCGATGGCCCGCCGCACCGAGGTCCCGCCCGCCAACGCGTCGATCGTGACGGCCTCGCACCACGTCTGGAACGACCAGGAGTGGATGGCCCACCGCGCCGACCGGCCGGTGCACGAGGCGCCGTTCTCGGTCTACGAGGTCCATCTCGCGTCCTGGCGGCCCGGCCTGTCGTACCGCGAACTGGCCGAGCAGCTCCCCGCGTACGTGTCCGATCTCGGCTTCACCCACGTCGAACTGATGCCGGTCGCCGAGCACCCCTTCGGCGGATCGTGGGGCTACCAGGTCACCGGCCTGTACGCGCCGACGGCCCGCATGGGCACGCCCGACGACTTCCGCTACCTGGTCGACGCGCTGCACCGGGCCGGCATCGGCGTCATCATGGACTGGGTCCCGGCCCACTTCCCGAAGGACGACTGGGCGCTGGCGCGGTTCGACGGGCCCCACCTGTACGAGCACGAGGACTGGCGGCGCGCCGAGCACCCCGACTGGGGCACGCTCGAATTCGACTACGGGCGCCCCGAGGTGCGCAACTTCCTGGTCGCCAACGCCACGTACTGGTGCGAGGAGTTCCACATCGACGGCCTGCGCGTCGACGCGGTCGCCTCGATGCTCTACCTCGACTACTCGCGCGAGGAGGGCCAGTGGGCGCCGAACGAGTTCGGCGGCCGCGACAACCCGGACGCCGTCGCCTTCCTCCAGGAGATGAACGCGACCGTCTACCGCCGCAACCCCGGCGTCGTGACGATCGCCGAGGAGTCCACCGCCTGGGAGGGCGTCACCCGCCCCACCGACAGCGGCGGCCTCGGCTTCGGCCTGAAGTGGAACATGGGGTGGATGCACGACTCGCTGGTGTACATCAGCAAGGAGCCGGTGCACCGCAAGTACCACCACAACGAGATGACGTTCTCGATGGTGTACGCGTACAGCGAGAACTACGTCCTGCCCATCTCCCACGACGAGGTGGTGCACGGCAAGCAGTCCCTGGTGAGCAAGATGCCGGGCGACTGGTGGCAGCAGCGCGCCACCCACCGCGCGTACCTCGCCTACATGTGGGCGCACCCCGGCAAGCAGCTCCTCTTCATGGGGCAGGAGTTCGCGCAGGGGGCGGAGTGGTCGGAGGGGCACGGCCCCGACTGGTGGCTGCTGGACCCGTCGTACTCGGCGGAGCCGGACCACCGCGGCGTGCGTGACCTGGTCCGCGACCTGAACCAGGTCTACACCGCCACACCGGCCCTGTGGGAGCTGGACACCGTCCCCGACGGCTTCGCGTGGGTGGCGGGCGACGCCGCCGAGGACAACGTCTTCGCGTTCCTGCGCTTCGACGCGCAGAGCGGTCCGCTGCTGGCCGTGTCCAACTTCTCGCCGGTCGTACGGCACGAGTACCGGCTCGGCGTCCCGGACCTCATCCCGGCCTGGACGGAGGTCCTGAACACGGACGAGGCCCGGTACGGCGGCAGCGACGTACGCAACACGGAGCCGGTCAAGCCCGAACCGGCCGGGGCGCACGGGCACCGGTCGAGTCTGCAGCTGACGCTGCCGCCGCTGGCGACGGTGTGGTTCAAGCCGGCCTGACGTCATTCACGACGTGCGCGCGAGCCCTTCCCGCAGGCATGCGGGGAGGGCTCCCGTGTGGACGACGGCGAGGTGCTGCGTGGCCCGGGTCAGGGCCACGTACAGGTCGCCCGCGCCGCGCGGCGATCCGGCGAGGATCCGTCCGGGCTCGACGACGACCACCGTGTCGAACTCCAGGCCCTTCGCCTGCCGCGGGTCGAGGAGCACGACGGACCGGGTGAGGTCGGGCGCGGCGCCGTGCGCGGCGCCGGGGAGGGCGGCGGCCAGCGCCCCGTGCAGCTCCCGGGGGGCCACGACGGCCAGCCGTCCCTCCCGTGGCGCCTCGTCCGCGACCGTTTCGGCGACGGCACGGGCGAGGGCGTCCGGCTCGGTGGCGCGCGCCCGGGGGCGTACACCGGTGGAGCGGACGGAGCCCGGCGGCTCGAAGGCCGGGTCCTGGGCCCGCCGCACACCGGCCGCGACCTCCATGATCTCGGCGGGGGTGCGGTAGTTGACCCCGAGCCGGGTGTAGGCCCAGCGGTCGCCGACGTACGGGCCGAGGATCTGCTGCCAGGAGTCGCAGCCCGCCGCGTCCCCGGTCTGGGCGGGGTCGCCGACCAGGGTCATCGAGCGCGTCGGGGAGCGCCGCATCAGCAGCCGCCAGGCCATCGCGGACAGCTCCTGCGCCTCGTCGACGATGATGTGGCCGAAGGCCCAGGTGCGGTCGGCGGCGGCGCGTTCGGCGGTGCTGCGGTGGTCGGCCTCCTCGTGGCGCTCGGCCATCCGCTCGGCGTCGACGATGTCGTGGGCGCCCAGCACCTCGGACGCGTCCTCGTCGACGTCCTCCTTGTCCTCGAACTCGTAGGTGCGGGAGGCGTACGCCATGTCCAGCACGCCCTGGGCGTAGGCGATGCGCTGCTGCCGCTCGGCCTCCTCGGCCGCCCGCGCGGCCGAGTCGTCCTCGCCGAGCAGTTCGGCGGCCTCGTCGAGGAGCGGTACGTCGGCGGGCGTCCACGCACCGCCGTCGCGCCGGATCAGCCGGGCGTCGGCGTCGGGGAGGTGAACGGGGCCGGCGAGGAAGTCGGCGACCAGCTGCTGGGGGGTGAGCGGTGGCCACAGCGCGTCGATGGCCTCGTGCACTTCACCGCTGAGCGCGACGGCCTTGCCGAGCTGGGCGATGTCGTCGGGCCCGAGGAAGTTGGGGCCGCCGTACGGGTCGTAGCCGATCCGGTCGGCGAGCTGCGCGGTGAGCGCGTCGATGATCCGGAAGGCGAAGTGCGGGCGGGCGAGGTTGTGCGGCAGCCCGGTCTGACGGGCGGCGGCCCGGGCGTCCTCCGCCATCGCCCGGTCCAGCAGCAGCGTGCCGTCGTCGTGCTCGATCTCGACGGCCGGGTCGGGCACGGTCTGCCGGTCCCGTACGAAGCGGTCGAGGGCGTCCGCCATGGCGGCCCGGCCCTTGACCTCGGCCGCCTCGGCGGTGTCGGTTCCGGTGGCGGCGACGCCCGGGAAGAGCTCGCCCACGGTCGCCAGCAGCACTCCGGTCTCGCCGAGCGAGGGCAGCACTTCGCCGATGTAGGAGAGGAAGGCCGGGTTGGGCCCGACGATCAGCACACCGCGGCGGGCGAGCAGGTCCCGGTAGGCGTACAGCAGGTACGCCGCGCGGTGCAGTGCGACGACGGTCTTGCCGGTGCCGGGACCGCCCTCGACGACGAGGACGCCCTGGTGGGACGCGCGGATGATGCGGTCCTGCTCGGCCTGGATGGTCTGCACGATGTCGTGCATCCGCCCCGAGCGCGCCGCGTCCAGCGCGGCGAGCAGCACGGTGTCCGCGGCGGAGCCCTCGTGGCCGGTGCGGGTGGTGTCGGTGAGGTCCAGGATCTCGTCGTGCAGCGCGGTGACGGTGCGGCCCTCGGTGGTGATGTGGCGTCGGCGGCGCAGTCCCATCGGGGAATGCCCGGTCGCGAGATAGAAGGGGCGGGCGATCTCGGCCCGCCAGTCGACGACGAGGGGCGTGCGCTCCGCGTCGTTCTGCCGGATTCCGATACGGCCCATGTGGTACTGGCGCCCGTCCTGGAAGTCGAGCCGCCCGAAACAGAGTCCGCTCTCCTCGGCATGGAATGCGGAGAGCAGCCCGGACTGTTCGGCCACCAGCACATCGCGCTCAAGTTTCGCCTGGTGACCCGTTGCCACCTGCGTCAATGCCGATGTGGCGGTGGCTTCGGCCTCTTCGCGCAGGTCATCGAGGCGCGCGTAGAGCCCGGTGATGAATTCCTGCTCCTTCTGAAATTCCTCGGTTGACAATTGAGCTCGCAACAAGCTAAGCTGTGTTCATACGGCACCTCTGTGACCCGTTTCGCACAAGGTCGCAGAAACGTCCAATATACGCAGCGAAATACCCCGGGTGTCAATTCCCCGGGGTATTTCTTTTGCCCGCGGCAGCCTGGGGCCCGCCGGGCCCGGTTACCTGCCCGCGTCCGCCAGTTCCTGGAGGAGCTTCCGCTTGGGGCGGGCGCCGACCATCTGCTTCACGGGCTCGCCGTCGCGGAAGACGATGAGCGTCGGCGTCGACAGCACGCCGTACCGGATCGTCGTCCCGGGATTGAAGTCCACGTTCAGCTGGACGATCTTGAGGCGGCCGGCCTCCTCCCGGGCCACCTCGCTCAGTACGGGCGCGAGCTGGCGGCACGGGCCGCACCAGTCGGCCGTGAACTGCACGAGGACGGGCCGGTCGCACTTCAGTACGTCCTCGTCGAAGGTCGCGTCCGTGACCGCGTCCACACCCACTGCTTGCACCATCGAAGTCTCCTCAATCCGTCGGTCCGTCGTCCGTCAGTCCGTCAGTTCGCAGCGCGGCTCGGGACCGCCCGGCAGCGCGGCGCCGGCTTCGAGCTCGGCGCGGGCGAGCTGGGTGCCCACCTGGGTGCGTACGGCCTGCAACTGGCCGATCAGCGCGTCGAGTTCGGACAGCTTGCGCCGGTACACCTCCAGCGAGGCCGGGCAGGAGTCCCCCGCCGGATGGCCCGCCCGCAGGCAGTCCACGAAGGGGCGGGTCTCCTCCAGGTCGAACCCGAAGTCCTGAAGGGTCCGGATCTGCTGGAGGAGCCGCAGGTCGTCCTCGCCGTACGTGCGGTAGCCGTTGACCGCGCGCCGGGCGGGGAGGAGCCCGCGGGACTCGTAGTAGCGCAGCGCCCGGGTGGTGGTCCCCGCCCGCTCCGCCAGCTCGCCGATTCGCATGCCCCGACGGTAATCCTTGACGTCGGCGTCAAGGCAAGGGAGGAGGCCGGGGTTCAGCCGTTGAGCTCGAGCTCGAGCACCTCGATTGCGCTCACCCAGTCGTCCGCGCCGTGCCCCTCGGCGATCGCACGGTCGGCGACGGCCTTGACCGCCCCCAGGTGGCCCGTGTCGAGGCCGCGCTCCCGCGACATGTGCGGGAGGTGGTCGACGCTCGCGGTCCGGTGACACCGGCCGGCCGGCAAGTACCGACTCGGAAGTCGGATACTCACCGGCAGGCAGGCAGGCATCGAGGCCAACGGCCAAGGCGGCTGCGGTTGTTCCGCGGGCTGTCGTTCCGCGGGCTGTCGTTCCGCCGCACGGCCGTCCGGCCGGTACGGAAGGGGATTCCGTACCGGCCGGGCCGCCCGCCGCGTCGTGGCGTCGTCACGTCACACGCGCGCCGCCGCCTTTTCGTCGTTCCGCTCCTCCGGCACATCCGGCACGTCGCCGTGCGCGTCGTCGACCAGCGTCTTCTCGTCGAACGGCACCAGACCGGCCAGTACCTGGTCGACCCGCTCCTTGTCGATCTCCTTCGTCCACGTGCCGACCAGCACCGTCGCCACCGCGTTGCCCGCGAAGTTCGTCAGGGCGCGCGCCTCGCTCATGAAGCGGTCGATGCCGACGATCAGGCCGACGCCGTCGACCAGTTCCGGGCGGTGCGACTGGAGGCCGCCGGCCAGGGTGGCCAGTCCGGCCCCGCTGACGCCCGCCGCGCCCTTCGACGCGACGAGGAGGAAGAGGAGGAGCGGGATCTGCTCCCCGACCGACATCGGGTCGCCCATGGCGTCGGCGATGAAGAGCGAGGCCATGGTCATGTAGATCATGGTGCCGTCGAGGTTGAAGGAGTAGCCGGTCGGAACCGTGATGCCGACCACCGGCTTGCTGATGCCCAGGTGCTCCATCTTCGCGATGAGCCGCGGGAGGGCGGACTCGGAGGAGGAGGTGGACAGGATCAGCAGGAACTCACGGCCCAGGTACGCGAAGAACGTGAGGATGTTGAGGCCCGCGACGATGCGCAGCAGCGCGGCGAGCACGATGAAGACGAAGAGGAAACAGGTGACGTAGAAGCCCAGCATGAGTACGGCGAGGCTCTTCAGGGCGTCCAGACCGGCCGAGCCGGTGACGGCCGCGATCGCGCCGAAGGCACCGATCGGCGCCGCCCACATCACCATGCCCAGGATGCGGAAGACAAGCCGCTGGATGTGCTCGACACCGCGCAGAACGGGCTGGCCGGCCGCGCCCATGGCCTGCAGCGCGAAGCCGGCGAGCAGCGCCACCAGAAGGGTCTGGAGGACCTCGCCCGTGGTGAAGGCGGAGATGAACGTGGTCGGGATGATCCCGAGCACGAACTCGACCGTGTCCTTGGCCTCGGCCGCGACCTGGCCCTGCCCCGCCTCCTTGATCGCGTCGGTCACCGCCAGGCTGTCACCGGGGTGCAGCACGTTGCCGACGAGCAGGCCGATGGCGAGCGCGACCAGCGACATCACCGTGAAGTAGCCGAGTGCGATGCCACCCACCGCGCCGACCTTGGCGGCCTTGCGGACCGAGCCGATGCCCAGCACGATCGTGCAGAAGATGATCGGCGAGATCATCATCTTGATCAGATTGACGAAGCCGGTGCCGAGTGGCTTGAGCTCGACGGCCACACCGGGAGCGGCGAAGCCCACCACGATGCCGAGTATCACGGCGGCTATGACGGCGATATACAGATAGTGCGTACGGTCCCGTCCTGCGGCTGTGCCTGCCACGGGGTCCTCCTCGTATGGTGGTGCGACGCCCACGTCCCGATGGGTCCCGGCGACTATCCACCACCCCTGTGACGCCCGTCACCCTTGCGTGCATTACGTTCACAGGTTTTCGGCCAGGCACACTTGCGGCATGCGCCTCCCCCGCCCACGCAGCCTGGCCGGCCAGCTCTTCGCGATGCAGGTCGTGCTGGTGGCGGTGATCGTCGCGGGGTGTGCGGCCTTCGCGTACGTCTCGGACCGGTCACAGGCCGAGGAGACCGCGCGGCGGCAGGTCTTCGCGACCGCCACCGCCGTCGCGAAGTCGCCCGCGGTGATCGAGGCGGCCCGCTCGGACCACCCGACCGGGCTCCTCCAGCCGTACGCCGAGGCGCTCCGCAAGGAGGCCGGCGTCACCTTCGTCACGATCATGGCGCCGGACGGCACGCGCTGGACGCACCCGGAGGCGCAGGAGATCGGCAGGACGTACCTGGGGCACACGGGGCCGGCCCTGGCGGGCCGCACCTTCGACGAGACGTACGTGGGGGTACTGGGGCGGTCGGTGCGCGTGGTGGCGCCGGTACGGGACACCGAGGCCCGCGGCGGGCGGATCATCGGGCTCGTCAGCGCCGGCATCACCATCGAGACCATCAGCGCGCAGGTGCGGCAGCAGGTGGCGGCGCTGCTCGGCGTGGCGTCGGGGGCGCTGGCCCTCGGCGGAGCCGGTACGTACGTCATCAACGCCCGGCTGCGGCGGCACACGCACGGCATGAACGCCGCCGAACTGAGCCGCATGCACGACTATCACCAGGCCGCGCTGCACGCCGTACGCGAGGGGCTGCTGATGCTGGACGGACGTCAGCGCATCGCGCTGATCAACGACGGCGGGCGCGAACTGCTCGGCCTCGGGCCGGACGCGGTCGGCCGCCCGGTGGCCGAAACGGACCTCCCCGAGCCGCTCACGGCGGCGCTGCTGGCCCCCGGGCCGCGCGTCGACGAGGTGCACCTGACGGCGGACCGGGTGATCGTCGTCAACAGCTCGCCGGTCAGCGGCGGGGAGCAGCGCGGCACG
The DNA here is from genome assembly GCF_053591455.1 of Streptomyces sp. NPDC003016. Lineage (NCBI taxonomy): Bacteria > Bacillati > Actinomycetota > Actinomycetes > Kitasatosporales > Streptomycetaceae > Streptomyces > Streptomyces sp. NPDC003016. The sequence goes on along the minus strand of NZ_JBSFTV010000008.1, from coordinate 8,703 downwards.
GTCGTGACCCTGCGCGACCACACCGAACTCCAGGCGCTGTCCGGCGAGCTGGACTCGGAGCGGGGCTTCACGCAGGCGCTGCGCTCGCAGGCCCACGAGGCGGCGAACCGGCTGCACACGGTCGTCTCCCTCATCGAACTCGGCCGCGCGGACGAGGCGGTGGAGTTCGCCACGGCGGAACTGGAGCTGGCCCAGGCCCTCACCGACCAGGTCGTCGGCGCGGTCGGCGAGCCGGTGCTCGCGGCGCTGCTGCTGGGCAAGGCGGCGCAGGCGAACGAGCGGGGCGTGGCGCTCGTACTGGACGAGGACAGCCGGATCGACGACGGGTTGCTGCCCGGTACGCTGCCGGCCCGGGACCTGGTGACGATCCTGGGCAACCTGATCGACAACGCGGTGGACGCGGCGCAGGGCAGCAACGGCGCACGGGTCACGGTCACGGCCCGCACCGAACGGAGCGGCGGCGGCGGCAGCGGCAGCGGCAGCGGCAGCGGCAGCGGCAGCGGCAGCGGCAGCGGCGTCGAACTGCTGCTGCGCGTGGCCGACACCGGGCCGGGGGTGGCGCCCGCGTCGGCCGACGCGGTCTTCGCCCGCGGCTGGTCGACGAAGAGCGCGGGGCGCGGACTGGGGCTGGCGCTGGTGCGCCAGGCGGTGCACCGGGGCGGCGGCACGGTGGCACTGGCCGAAGCTCACGGGGGCGGCGCGCAGTTCACGGTACGGCTGCCGCTGCGCGTGGCGGCGGAGAAAGAGGAAGAGAAGGGGACACGGGTATGACGCGGCAGAGCTTTTCTTCCCCCGCCCCTCCTCCTCTTCTTCCCCCTCCTTCCACCGCCCCGCGACCGGAGACGGCCCCATGAACCCGCCCCCCATCCGCGTCCTCGTCGTCGAGGACGACCCCGTCGCCGCCGGCGCCCACGCGCTGTACGTCGGCCGCGTGCCCGGTTTCTCCGTGGCCGGGGTCGCCCGTTCCCGGGCGGAGGCGGTGCGGGCGCTCGACCGGGAACCCGTCGGCCTGCTCCTCCTCGACCTCTACCTGCCCGACGGACACGGCCTCCAGCTCGTACGTTCGCTGCGCGGCGCCGGCCACACCGCCGACGTCATCGCCGTCACCTCGGCCCGCGACCTGGCCGTCGTACGCGAAGGCGTGTCCCTCGGCGTCGTCCAGTACGTCCTGAAGCCCTTCACCTTCGCCACCCTGCGCGACCGCCTCGTCCGCTACGCCGAGTTCCGGGCGGCCGCCGGTGAGGCCAGCGGCCAGGACGAGGTGGACCGGGCGCTCGCCGCCCTGCGCGCTCCCCAGCCCGCCGCCCTTCCCAAGGGGCTCAGCGCCCCGACGCTGGAGGCGGTGACCCGTACCCTGCGCGGCGCACCGGACGGCATCACCGCGACGACGGCCGCCGCCGAGGTCGGGATCTCGCGGATCACCGCCCGCCGCTACCTGGAGCACCTGGTCGCGACGGGCCGCGCCGAGCGCAGTCCGCAGTACGGGCAGATCGGCCGCCCGGAGCTGTACTACCGGTGGACCACCGCGCGCTGAAGGACCGCGCCGGTTCCCTTCCGCGGGATCGTAGGACGTTCCTACGAGTTGTGATGTTGGGGGAACGCACCGTAGTCGCCGTGGCCCCGCCCTCCGTACGGTGTGCCCGTGCACCCCACTCCGCCTTTCAACGCCCCCGCCGCGCGCCGCCTGCGCGAAGCCCTGGGAATGGCACCCGGCCACGTCGCCTACGGGCTGCGTGCGCAGTACGGGCTGAACATCGGCCCCGACCTGGTCACCGCCTGGGAGCGAGGGCTGCGCGCGCCCGACTCGCAGGAGATCACCGCGCTCGCCGGAGTCCTGTGGTGTTCGGTCGGCGACCTGCTCGCCACCCCCACCACGCTGCGCGAACACCGGATGGCCCGGGGCCTCGGGGTGCCCGACCTGGCACGGCTGGTGGGCCTGGACGAGGGCGCGTACCAGCGGATGGAGGACGCGGGGCGGTGGCGCGGCAACGAACGGCAGTCGGCGGCGCTCGCCGACGTGCTCGGCCTTTCGGCGAAGCAGTTCCTCACGGCGACGGGCCGCGACGAGGACCTGGCGCAGGTGCTGCGCAGCGCGGTGACGACGCGTTGGCAGGCGTACGTACGCCCGACGGCGAAGCTGGTCCCGCTGGAGCGGAAGCAGGTGGAGGACGCGCTCCAGCGGCTGCACGCCGACTACCAGTCGCGGATGGTGGCGACGCTGAGCTGGGGCGGCGGTGATGCGGGGGACGGTGCGGCGGGCCGGGAGTTCCTGGACGGGATCGTCAGCCGTTTCTGGCAGCTGGTGCGCTGAGGGGCGGGGCGAACCCGAGAACGGCCGGGCGGCCCCGGCCGGCCAGAAGGAGCCGGCCGGGGCCGCCCGGTGCGCGGCGGAACGCGCGAAGCGCGCGAGTGGCGCGGCTAGAAGACGGATTCCGCCTCGTACATCCGCTTCTCCGGCACTGTCTTCAGCTCCTCGACGCCCACAGCCAGCGGCACCGTCGTGATCTCGGTGCCGGTCAGCGCCGTCATCTTGCCGAAGTCGCCCCGGTGCACCGCCTCCACCGCGTGCCAGCCGAAGCGGGTCGCGAGGACGCGGTCGTACGCCGTCGGGGTGCCGCCGCGCTGCACGTGGCCGAGGATGACCGGCCGGGCCTCCTTGCCGAGCCGCTTCTCCAGCTCGCTCGCGAGCCGGTTGCCGATGCCGGTGAAGCGCTCGTGCCCGAACTGGTCGATGGCGCCCTTCTCGTACGGCATGGAGCCCTCGGCCGGACGCGCGCCTTCCGCGATGCACACGACCGCGAACTTCTTGCCGCGCGCGAAGCGTTCCTCGACCATCTTCACCAGGTCGTCGACCTGGAAGGGGCGCTCGGGCAGGCAGATGCCGTGCGCACCGCCCGCCATCCCGGACTCCAGCGCGATCCACCCCGCGTGCCGGCCCATGACCTCCACGACCATGACGCGCTGGTGGGACTCCGCGGTGGTCTTCAGACGGTCTATGGCCTCGGTCGCGACACCGACGGCCGTGTCGAAGCCGAAGGTGCGGTCGGTGCCGTTGATGTCGTTGTCGATGGTCTTGGGTACGCCGACGACCGGCATCCCCGCGTCCGACAGCATCCGGGACGCGGTGAGCGTGCCCTCGCCGCCGATCGGGATCAGCGCGTCGATGCCGGTGCGCTCCGACAGCTCGTGCCAGTTCTCGGCCGCTTCGCGCAGCCGGTTGCGCTCCAGGCGCGCGGAACCGAGGATCGTACCGCCGCGGGAGAGGATGCCGCTGACGGCGTTGAGGTCGAGCGGGCGGTAATGGCCGTCGAGCAGGCCCTTGAAACCGTCCTCGAACCCGATGACTTCGTCGCCGTGACCTGCCACGGCACGGTGCACGACCGACCGGATCACTGCGTTCAGCCCCGGGCAGTCTCCGCCTGCGGTGAGAACTCCGATACGCATCGTGCTGTGTCTCCTGCTCGCTAGTGGTACATGTGAGCCAGAACCCGATTGTTTCACGGCTCGCATGGGCTCCGCGCTTCCGGCTACTCCGGATCACAAGGCCCGGACAGGGCCTCGCCGGGGCACCGCGCGGCCGTAGCACAGCCGCCGCAAAACCGTCGTACAGCCCGTGCGGGGCCTTCGGTTCCGGGCCTCACAACCCCCTCGCCCGGCGGGCGCCCTATCCACCCGCACAGGTATTGTCAAGAGGGCAAGACCACCCTAACTGGACGGAGAGCACACGTGACGCGCAGCGTGTACGTGACCGGGATCGACCGGGGAGACGGCCGGCAGGTCATCGAGCTGGGAGTCATGGAGCTCCTGACGCGCCAGGTGGACCGGGTGGGCGTGTTCCGCCCCCTGGTCCACGACGGGCCCGACCGGCTCTTCGACCTGCTGCGCGCCCGGTACCGGCTGTCGCAGGACCCGGCGACCGGGTACGGCATGTACTACCAGGAGGCGGCGGCCCTCCAGGCCGAGAAGGGCACCGACGAGCTGGTGTCCCGCATCGTCGACCGCTTCCACCGGGTGGCGCGGGACTACGAGGTCGTCCTGGTGCTCGGTACGGACTTCGCCGACACCCAGCTGCCCGACGAGCTGGCCCTGAACGCCCGCCTCGCCAACGAGTTCGGCGCCTCGGTCATCCCGGTGGTCGGCGGCAGGAAGCAGCCCGCCGACGCGGTGCGCGCCGAGACCCGCAACGCGTACCGCGCGTACGAGGCCCTGGGCTGCCAGGTCCTCGCGATGGTGGCCAACCGCGTCGCCCCGGCCGACCGCGCGGAGGTCGCCGAGCGCCTGGAGGCCCGCCTCCCGGTGCCCTGCTACGTCCTGCCGGACGAGCCGGCGCTGTCCGCCCCCACGGTCGCCCAGATCACCCACGCCCTCGGCGGCAGGGTGCTGCTCGGCGACGACTCGGGCCTGGCGCGCGACGCCCTGGACTTCGTCTTCGGCGGCGCGATGCTGCCGAACTTCCTGAACGCCCTGACCCCCGGCTGCCTCGTCGTGACCCCGGGCGACCGCGCGGACCTGGTGGTGGGCGCGCTCGCCGCGCACAGCGCCGGAACCCCGCCCATAGCAGGCGTACTCCTCACCCTCGACGAGCGCCCCGGCGCCGAAGTCCTCACCCTCGCCTCGCGCCTGGCCCCCGGCACCCCGGTGGTCTCGGTGCCCGGGGGCTCCTTCCCCACCGCGACCGAGCTCTTCACCCTGGAGGGCAAGCTCAACGCCGCGACCCCCCGCAAGGCGGAGACCGCGCTCGGCCTCTTCGAGCGGTACGTCGACACCGCCGACCTGCTGGAGCGGATGGCGGTGGCCCGCAGCGGCCGTGTCACGCCGATGATGTTCGAGCACGAGCTGCTGGAGCGGGCCCGGTCCGACCGCCGCCGCGTCGTGCTGCCCGAGGGCACCGAGGAGCGCGTGCTGCGCGCCGCCGACGTGCTGCTGCGCCGCGACGTGTGCGACCTGACGCTGCTCGGTGACGTCGACGTCCTGCGCAAGAAGGCCGCCGACCTGGGCATCGACCTCACGAAGACCCAGCTCATCGACCCGCAGACCTCCGAGCTGCGCGGCCGCTTCGCGGAGTCGTACGCGATGCTGCGCGCCCACAAGGGCGTCAGCGTGGAGCTGGCGTACGACGTGGTGGCCGACGTCAACTACTTCGGCACGATGATGGTCCACGAGGGCCTGGCCGACGGCATGGTGTCGGGCTCGGTGCACTCCACCGCCGCGACCATCCGTCCCGCCTTCGAGATCATCAAGACCAAGCCGGACGCCAGGATCGTCTCGTCGGTCTTCTTCATGCTGCTCGCCGACAGGGTGCTGGTGTACGGCGACTGCGCGGTCAACCCGGACCCGGACGCCGTGCAGCTCGCGGACATCGCCGTCCAGTCGGCGGCCACGGCCGGGAAGTTCGGCGTGGCCCCGCGGATCGCGATGCTGTCGTACTCGACCGGCTCCTCCGGCACCGGCGCGGACGTCGACAAGGTGCGCGAGGCCACCGAGCTGGTGCGCGCCACCCGCCCCGACCTGCTGGTCGAGGGGCCGATCCAGTACGACGCCGCGGTCGAGCCGTCCGTGGCCGCCACCAAGCTGCCCGGCTCCGAGGTCGCGGGCCAGGCGTCGGTGCTGATCTTCCCGGACCTGAACACCGGCAACAACACCTACAAGGCCGTCCAGCGCTCGGCCGGCGCCGTCGCCGTCGGCCCGGTGCTCCAGGGCCTGAACAAGCCGGTCAACGACCTCTCGCGCGGCGCCCTGGTCCAGGACATCGTCAACACGGTCGCCATCACGGCGATCCAGGCCCAGGGCGAGACCGCATGACGTCCGCGCCCATCCCTCCGAGCCAAGAAAGCACCGCACCCGTGACTGCTGCCACGCGCGTCCTCGTCCTCAACTCCGGCTCCTCGTCGGTGAAGTACCAGCTGCTCGACATGCGCGACCACACGCGTCTGGCCGTCGGCCTGGTCGAGCGGATCGGCGAGGAGACCTCGCGCCTGGTGCACACCCCGCTGACCGGTGCCGGCGGCGACGGCGAGAAGCGCGAGCGCACCGGCCCGATCGCCGACCACGCGGCCGCGCTGGAGGCCGTCGCCGGGGAACTCTCGCGCGACGGGCTCGGCGTGGACTCCCCCGCGCTGGCCGCCATCGGCCACCGGGTGGTGCACGGCGGCCTGAAGTTCAGCGCGCCGACCGTGATCACCGACGAGGTGCTGAAGGAGATCGAGCGGCTCGTCCCGGTCGCCCCGCTGCACAACCCGGCGAACATCACCGGCATCCGCACGGCGCGGGAGCTGCGTCCCGACCTGCCGCAGGTCGCCGTCTTCGACACGGCCTTCCACACGACGATGCCGGAGTCCGCGGCCCGGTACGCGATCGACGTCGAGACCGCCGACGCCCACCGCATCCGCCGCTACGGCTTCCACGGCACCTCGCACGCGTACGTCTCCCGCGAGACGGCCAGGCTGCTGGGGAAGGACCCCTCCGAGGTCAACGTCATCGTGCTGCACCTGGGCAACGGCGCCTCGGCGACCGCCGTGCGGGGCGGGGAGTGCGTGGACACCTCGATGGGGCTGACGCCCTTGGAGGGGCTCGTGATGGGTACGCGCTCCGGTGACATCGATCCGGCGGTGACGTTCCACCTCATGCGGGTCGCCGGGATGTCCGCCGACGAGGTCGACGTACTGCTCAACAAGAAGAGCGGTCTGGTCGGCCTGTGCGGCGACAACGACATGCGGGAGATACGCCGCCGTATCGACGAGGGCGACGAGCGGGCGCGGCTGGCTTTCGATATCTACATCCACCGGCTGAAGAAGTACATCGGTGCCTATTACGCCGTTCTGGGCCGGGTCGACGCGGTGGCGTTCACGGCGGGAGTCGGCGAGAACGCGGCGCCGGTGCGCGCGGCCGCTATCGCGGGCCTGGAGGAAATGGGTCTGGCGGTGGACGCCGATCTCAACGCCGTACGGGCGGATTCGGCGCGGGTGATCTCGCCGGAGTACGCCCGGGTCGCGGTCGCCGTCGTACCGACCGACGAGGAATTGGAAATCGCCCGGCAGGCGTATGCATTGGTCAACGCCTGAGCGGCCTCCCGCCCATTTGTACATTCCACCAGACGGAATATTCCGCAGCGAAACAAACCGATAGGATCCGCCTCATGCGCCGTTCCAAAATCGTTTGCACACTGGGTCCCGCCGTCGACTCCCACGACCAGCTTGTGGCTCTGATCGAGGCAGGCATGAGCGTGGCCCGCTTCAACTTCAGCCACGGCACCCACGCCGAGCACCAGGGCCGGTACGACCTGGTCCGCAAGGCCGCCGAGGAGACGGGCCGCGCGGTGGGCGTGCTCGCCGACCTCCAGGGCCCGAAGATCCGGCTGGCGAAGTTCGCCGAGGGGCCGGTCGAACTGGTCCGCGGGGACGAGTTCGTCATCACCGCCGAGGACGTACCGGGCGACAAGTCGATCTGCGGCACGACCTACAAGGGTCTGCCCGGCGACGTCTCCAAGGGCGACCCGATCCTGATCAACGACGGCAACGTCGAGCTCAAGGTCGTCTCGGTCGAGGGCCCGCGGGTCCACACCATCGTGATCGAGGGCGGTGTGGTCTCCGACCACAAGGGCATCAACCTGCCCGGCGCGGCGGTCAACGTCCCGGCCCTGTCGGAGAAGGACGTCGATGACCTGCGCTTCGCCCTGCGGATGGGCTGCGACATGGTCGCGCTGTCCTTCGTGCGCGACGCCGACGACGTCAAGGACGTCCACAAGGTGATGGACGAGGAGGGCCGCCGGGTCCCCGTCATCGCCAAGGTGGAGAAGCCGCAGGCCGTCGAGCACATGGAGGGCGTCGTCATGGCGTTCGACGGTGTGATGGTCGCCCGCGGCGACCTGGCCGTCGAGTATCCGCTCGAAAAGGTCCCGATGGTGCAGAAGCGCCTCATCGAGCTGTGCCGCCGCAACGCCAAGCCGGTGATCGTCGCGACCCAGATGATGGAGTCGATGATCACCAACTCGCGTCCGACGCGCGCCGAGGCGTCCGACGTCGCCAACGCGATCCTGGACGGCGCGGACGCGGTCATGCTGTCCGCGGAGTCCTCGGTCGGGGCGTACCCGATCGAGACGGTCAAGACGATGTCGAAGATCGTCGTCGCGGCCGAGGAGGAGCTGCTCTCCAAGGGGCTCCAGCCGCTGGTCCCCGGCAAGAAGCCCCGTACGCAGGGCGGTTCGGTCGCCCGCGCGGCCGCCGAGATCGCGGACTTCCTGAACGGCAAGGCGCTGGTCGCCTTCACCAAGTCCGGCGACACGGCCCGCCGGCTCTCGCGCTACCGCGCGGCCCAGCCGATCCTGGCCTTCACGACCGACGTCGGCACCCGCAACCAGCTCGCGCTGAGCTGGGGCGTCGAGTCCTTCGTCGTCCCGCACGTGGACAACACCGACGCGATGGTGGAGCTGGTGGACGCCGAGCTGCTCAAGCTCCAGCGCTACAACAACGGCGACACCATGGTCATCACCGCCGGCTCGCCCCCCGGCATCCCCGGCACCACCAACATGGTCCGGGTGCACCACCTGGGCGGCGGCAGCGAGCGCGACTGAGCGGCCGAGGCCGTCCGCTTCCGCGGCACGTGAACGGCGGTGGCCCGTTCCCCGGTCGTCTCGACCGGCACTGCCGGCAGACGCTGCAGCGGCCCCGTCAGCGCAGCGCCACAGACAGCGCAGGCGAACACGGT